>QKEH01000114.1 GCA_003252385.1 Bacteroidota bacterium
GACCCGTTCCCAATACTACATCCGCGAACAGCTGGAAAATGTAGGCAACATGATTGTAGATCACCAGGGCGATGGCGGATATAACGAATTCTATTTTGGCACAGCCTTCGAACTCTCCCCCTATGCATCGGTGGGTATGAATGCCGCATACCTGTTTGGCACCCTCAACCGCGACCGACTGGTCGACGATCCCGATGCCACCGTGGCCGGGACCTGGGTGAACGAAGAATTTACCGCCAGCGATTTTCATTACCGCGTAGGGGCTCAGTACTACCCAAAATTCACCTCAAAGAAGGACATCTCTCACCAAATAATACTAGGTGCCAGCTACGAAATTGGAAGCGATATTAACCTGAAATACTCCTCGATGACCAGCAGAAGGTTTCCTTCCCAATCGAGCAAAGCTGCCGTAGACACCTTTAATGTCATTGAAGACTCCCTTACCTATCTCAATCTGCCTGCCAAACTAGCCTTAGGAGTGAGTTACATCTACGACGAGCGCTTGTTACTCAGTCTGGAGTACAGTCGGCAGAACTTCTCAAAAGGTATTGGTTTTATATCTCTGACCGATTTGAGCGATTACAGCTCCGTGCGTTTTGGAGCCGAGTTCACTCCGGTTCCGATGACTGCCAGAAAACGTGCTGATTACTGGCAACGGATCCGGTTCCGCGCCGGTGCTCATTATACCAATACGTATCTCACTTTGGCAGGAACCGATATAATTGATAAAGGAGTTAGTGTGGGTCTGGGTCTCCCCTGGCGCAATTCGCAAAAACTGTTTACGTACACGGCCTTTAACCTAACCTACGAATACGGAGTACGGGGAACCACCCAGAACAATCTGGTTCAGGAAAACTATCACATGATCAGTGTGGGCATTACCCTCCACGACTTCTGGTTTATGAAATCGAAATACGATTAATTTCTGTATCTTGTTCCTTCGAAAAAGTACAACCATGTTCCGCAGAGTATTTCTTGCCAGTTGTGTAGTTCTTGTTCTGGCGGGTGCTATTGCCTGTAAAAATGACATTGAATACATACAATCCTTATCGGCAGTAGAAGATTTACCCATACAAACCGGTAAGAATTTTGAGACCTTCTACAGCGATTCGGCCAAGCTGCAAGTGATTTTTATGGCTCCCAAGGTGGAACGCTACCTGAAGAAAGGAGACGAGGACGG
This sequence comes from Bacteroidota bacterium, assembly GCA_003252385.1. Lineage (GTDB taxonomy): Bacteria > Bacteroidota > Bacteroidia > Bacteroidales > UBA10428 > UBA10428. Next base: position 1,181 of record QKEH01000114.1, read on the forward strand.
TTACTATGAGTTTACCGAAGGTGTAGAGATTCGTTTTTTCGACAAGCACGAAAAACTGGAAGCCATACTCACCGCCAACTACGCAAAATACTGGGAAGAACAGGCACTGGGTATGGCCCGCGACAGCGTGGTGATGCGTAACATTATCACCGGCGAACAGCTGAATACCGAAGAATTATTTTGGGATCGCAATAAGAGCCTCATCTATTCGAAAGTGTTTACCAAAATTACCAACAACGACGGTGTATATTACGGCGAAGGAGGTTTTGAAGCCGACCAGGATTTTAAGAACTATAAACTCATTGGTTCCAGCGGAACCGTAAAGGTGCAAGATGAAGAACTCCAATAACCTAAACCATGTACTGGAAGTTTTCTGGCTTATTATTGCCGTCTTCACATTGTTGCTAGGGCTGTTCCTGTTGGTTCGCGATGGTTTCAGGGAATCGTATATGTTTTTCATCATGAGCGGGTTGTCGTTTCTTCTTTTTTACGCCCGTCGCAGTTTACGTCGCAAAAACGATAAAGACTAATTATGACAAACGCGGTCGTTATCCTGCTCACGCTCCTGTTAAGCGCATTCTTCTCCGGAATGGAGATTGCCTTCATCTCATCGAACCGCTTACGAATTGAACTCGATAAAAAACAGGGCGTTTTTGCAGCCCGCATTATCACCATTTTCACCAATAACCCCGGGAAATTCTTAACCACCATGCTGGTTGGCAATAACATTGCCCTAGTTATCTATGGTCTTGTAATGGCTCGCGTATTGCAACCCATTCTGGAATCCCTTTCGCAAAATGAACTGGTAGTAATGTTTTCGCAAACCTTACTGTCCACGCTTCTTATTTTGGCTACTGCCGAATTTCTGCCCAAGGTGGTTTTCCGATCCATTGCCAATACCACCCTGCGTCTCTTTAGCTTACCCGGGCTTCTGTTCTATGGGGCATTTTATCCGCTCACCTCACTTATAGTTTGGTTGTCCGAAATGATTATATCGAGCTTCAACCGAGGTGCCGATGAGCCCAATACCAAACCGGTTTTTAACAAAATTGACCTGCTGCACCTCATCGATCATGCCCAGGATGGCGACCTGGATGATACTACCACCGAAAGCAACGATCTGAAACTGTTTCAGAATGCACTCGACTTTTCGTCGGTCAAAGTGCGCGATTGCATGGTTCCCCGAACTGAGATAGTGGCCATGGAACGCCATGAACCCATCGAAGAACTGCATAAAAAGTTTATAGCAACCGGCTTTTCTAAAATCCTCATCTATCACGAGCACATCGATAATATTGTGGGATACATTACCTCCAAAAATCTGTTTAAAAATATACGTTCCATCGACGATCATCTGATTGCCATATCCTTTGTTCCCGAGGCCATGTCGGCCAAGCGAATGCTGGAAAAATTTATCCAGGAGAAAAAGAGCATTGCGGTGGTGGTGGACGAATTTGGTGGCGTAAGCGGCATGCTCACCATCGAAGATATTATCGAAGAAATTTTTGGTGAAATAGAAGATGAACACGACACGGTAGAACTCATTGAAAAAGCCATTAACGAACAGGAATACATCTTTTCCGGGCGCCTTGAAATTGATTACATCAATGAAAAATACCGTTTAAACCTTCCCGAATCGGAAGATTACGAAACCCTGGCCGGCTTCATATTTCACGGACACGAGAGCATTCCCAAACTGAACGAACTTATCCGCCTGGGTACCTTCCATTTTAAAATCCTTAAGGTTTCAAAAACCAAAATTGAACTGGTACACCTCAGAATCGATACGCAGTAACAATACAAGTCCTTCACCGGAATAGTGGCCCTCTTTTTAACTTCCATTCCGATACGCTATCGACCGCTAAATCCTGAAAAATCTAAAAAAACAGCTTAATCTGCCGAGTAATACTTTTAATTGTTATATTCGTGCCTGATTTTTCAAACCTAAATTTCTTAGTCAATGGCTATTATACAAAGAATTAGAACTCGTGCAGGAATACTATTAGCGGTAATTATCGGATTGGCTTTGCTGGCGTTCATTCTGGGAGACCTGTTTACCTCGGGAGGATCGTTACGGAACCGGGCAAAAATGAACGTTGCCAAAATTAATGGTAGCAAAGTAGGCTATCGCGAGTATCAGGAAAACCTGGCTCAGCTGGAAAACGTTATGAAAACCCAGTACCAGAGCAACCAGCTTAACGAAGGTATGATGGAAACCATCCGCAACCAGGCCTGGCAGGAATTGCTCCAGAAGTATCTGTTATCCAAAGAATACTCCAAAATTGGACTGGCCGTGTCTAACGCCGAATTCTCCGACCTGATCCAGGGCAATAATCCACACCCCCTGATTTCGCAAATGTTTATGGATCCCGAAACTGGTGGACTGAACCGTTTGCAGTTGCGTGAGTTCCTGAGCCATCTCGATGAAATTACCGGTGCCCCCAAAGTCATGTGGGTATTCTATGAAGGTATTATCAGCCAGGAACGGTTGCTAACCAAATACAACAACCTGATAAGTAAAGGTTTGTATGCCAATAAACTGCAAGTGGAGCAGCAACAAGCATCCACAGCTACTTCGGTCGATTTCTCCTTCGTTAAAAAATCGTTCAACGAAATTTCGGACAGCTCTCTCCAGGTTACCGAATCGGATATCAAGAAATACTATAAAGATCACCTCAGCCGTTTTCAGCAGAAGAAAACCCGCGACCTGATGTACGTAGCCTTTAACATTGCTCCTTCGCACGAAGATGTTCTGGCTGCCGAAAACTGGATTAATGAAGCCAAGGATGAATTTACCAAGGTAGAAGATGTAGAACAATACATCAACTTCAACTCACCCCCCTACAACCCCACCAACTATAAAAAAGGAGAACTCTCCGAAGCTTTGGATGAATTTATGTTTTCCAACGAAGTAGGTGCGGTATATGGCCCCTATTTAGAAGATAATGCCTACAAGCTGGCCAAACTGGCTAAAATACAACAACTCCCCGACTCGGTTCGCGCCAGCCACATCCTGTTGCCTGCCAACCAAAATAACGCACAACAAATGCGTGCCATGGCCGACAGCCTTAAAAAAGCTGCCGATAGTGGAATGAGCTGGGAGCGGTTGGTCAACGAAAATTCTAAAGACCTGACCACTGCTGTTGCCGGCGGCGACCTGGGCTGGATTAAAGAAGGATTCAAGAGCCCGTATTTCAGCGACAGCTGTTTCTATGCCAGCCTGGGCGATGTAAAAGTAACTTTTAGCGAAGAAGGTTTCCATGTTGTTAAAATCACCGACCGGGCGAAACCCGTTAAAAAAGTACAGGTGGGCATTTTATCGCGCGAAATCACTCCCGGGCCGGAAACCGATCAGTACTTTTACGGCCAGGCGGTAGAATTTGCCAATAAAGCAACCAACCCCGAGAACTTCAAAAAAGCAGCTCAGGAAAAAAACCTTCAGGTAGTACCTGTAACCGGATTACGCCCCACCGAACGCGGAGTTAACGGACTGGATAATTCCCGCGACCTGATTCATTGGGCATTTATGCAGGACGAAGCAGGTGTACTGCATAGCGAGATCAATAATTACAACGATAAATACGTAGTGGTTATGCTATCTAAAGTGAGCGAAGCCGGTACTGCACCGTTGGCCGATGTGACATCGGAAATCAAACAGGAACTTATCAAGGAGAAAAAAGCCGAGTTACTGGCTCAGAAAATGAAAGATGCGAGCAAAGGAGCATCTTCCATTCAAGCCATAGCCAGCGCTTTGGGCACCGAAGTTTTAAATGCCGGTAATGTTAACTTTGCCTCGTACATGGTGCAGCGGGCAGGAAGCGAGCCGGCACTTATTGCCGCCGCAGTGAGCAGCAAGCAACAGACCCTTTCGGAACCCATTATTGGCGAAAACGGGGTGTACGTGCTCACCGTTGATGCTATAAACGCGCGCGAAGCCTCATCCGACAGCCCATCCAGCAAAGCTTATCTGGAACGTGTGTATGCTTCGCGGGCCAACCGGAAAAGCATGCCTATACTGGAAGATTTAGGGAAAATTGAAGATTTCCGCTACCGGTTCTTCTAAACCCACAAACGATATAATGAAAAAGGCAGTCTGCATACCAGACTGCCTTTTTTTATGCTCTTCACTGAAGGTCGCCCTTTGACCACCCAACAGATTGCCATTCACTGTAAAATCAACCCACCGATGCTCGGCTCCCAGATAAAGCAGAGTTTGGATTCGGCAGGTGTGTGCCCCCGAACTGCAGAACCTGAAGCAACCCAAAAGAGTGAACTACCCCAATAGGATACCTGCTGTTCAGTAGGTCATTGCGTTACTCGCTCAGCAGTTCCTTAACGAAGGTAGCTACTACTTTGCCATCGGCCTTACCGGCCAGTTCTTTGGACGCAACGGCCATAACTTTTCCCATATCGCGCATACCAGCAGCACCCACCTGGCTAATCACCCCTTGCAGATACTCCCTTATGGCTTCCTCACTCATCTGAACCGGAAGGAATTGCGTTAATACCTGGGCTTCTTCCAGTTCCTTATCGCACAAGTCCATACGTCCCTGCTGCTTATAAATAACGGCCGATTCCTGCCGCTGTTTTACCAGTTTCTGGATGATTCCAATTTCCTCTACATCGTCCAGTACATCACTAGCACCCTCCCGGGTTAATGCGAGTAAAAAAGCAGCCTTGGCAGCACGTAATGCTTCCAGGGTAACTTTATCCTTTGCCTTCATAGCAACTTTTATTGCTTCTGCAATCTGATCACTTCGTTTCATGGGTAGTGTATTATAATTAAGCGGCCGGATGATATCGGGTGGTATAAGTTATTCAACATCCCGCGAATGGCGGCCATATCTATTTGAATACAAAGCTAAACGATTATTCAAGAATGTTTTCAGATCGTCCGTTTTTTAGCGCTCCACTAAATCCAGGAACTACTCATACAACCAAAACAGATACGACCCATGGCACCTCACTTTAACTTGTCAGGCTACGACCATTTCACAGGCTATATCCCGAACCGAGTGTAAGCGAATGTGAAATGCCTGGTAAAGTGAGCGGGTTAGAATGCTATCGCCATGAGCCATACCGATGCGTAAACCCAACATCGACTTCTGCATGGAATCAGTAGCCGAATGGAATTGTTTTTCCAGTAACTCCAGGGGAATGTATTCTATCGGGTAACCACATAACCCCACCTCCTGAAACTCCCGGATAGCATCAAGTTGCGATATGGGTTGCGGACCGCCCAACTCCAGAGTAGCTTTGGATGCCAACGGTTTGACATTACTTTTCCTCCTGAGGCTACATGACGTACCCCACCGGCAATAGGCACTTCATGACAGGGCGGAAGGAATCTGGAAGATTTTCGGCGCAGCAGTTATCGCCTGGATCATGTGAGGTTATGTGCATAATGACCCATTTCACCCGATCCTGTAGGAGTTAAACAACCTGCCGAAGCCATCCCTAACGGTACAAAGCCTCGCGCTGTTCCTTTATTTTGTCGCTCAAAATATAGTCATCGTAATCCATGCGCTTATCCATAATTCCGTTCGGAGTCAATTCAATGATCCGGTTGCAAACGGTTTGAATAAATTCATGGTCGTGCGATGCCATAAGCACATTGCCTTTAAAACGTATAAGGGTATTGTTAAACGCCTGAATCGATTCCAGGTCGAGGTGGTTGGTAGGAGTGTCCAGGATCATCACATTGGCATTGCGCAGCATCATACGGGCTATCATGCAGCGTACCTTTTCCCCTCCGGATAACACGTTCGATTTTTTATAAATTTCTTCGCCGGAGAAAAGCATTTTACCCAGATATCCCCGGATAAAGAGTTCGGTGGTATCGTGAGAATATTGGCCCAGCCATTCCACGAGGGTCGTATCGTTTTGGAAAAAATCCTCGTTATCCAGTGGCAGGTATGCATGGGTAACCGTCTGCCCCCACTCGTAGGTGCCGGTATCGGGCTTGGCATGGCCATTAATAATTTCGAAGAAAGCCGTCATAGCCCGTGTATCGCGGGACAGGAATACCACCTTATCGCCTTTCTCCAGGCTAAAGCTCAGATCCTTAAAGAGGGTATGCCCTTCCAGGCTGGCACTCATAGTATCCACGGTCAATATATTATTTCCCACTTCACGTTCCGGGGTAAACACAATTCCGGGGTATTTGCGGGTCGATGGCTTAATTTCCTCCACATTCAGTTTCTCCAACATTTTTTTGCGGCTGGTAGTCTGTTTCGACTTGGCCACATTGGCACTGAACCGGGCAATAAATTCCTGCAATTCCTTACGCTTCTCTTCGGCCTTTTTATTCTGCTGTGCCTGCTGTCTTAGAGCCAGCTGACTGGACTCGTACCAAAAACTGTAGTTTCCGGCGAACAACTGGGCTTTTCCATAGTCGATATCCACGGTATGCGTACAGATGGAATCCAAAAAGTGGCGGTCGTGAGATACCACCAGAACGGTATTTTCGAAATTCGACAAATAACTTTCGAGCCAGTCGACCGTTTCCAGGTCGAGGTCGTTGGTAGGCTCATCGAGCAGGAGGTTATCCGGTTTACCGAAGAGGGCCTGTGCCAATAGCACCTTCACTTTTTGTTTCCCACTAAGCTCCTTCATCAATTTCGGGTGCAAGTCTTCCGGTATTCCCAAGCCACTTAACAAACTGGCTGCATCACTTTCGGCATTCCAACCGTCCATTTCCGCAAATTTATCTTCCAGTTCAGCTGCCCGCAGCCCGTCCTCATCCGAAAAATCGGACTTGGCGTAAAGGGCATCTTTTTCCAGCATAATTTCCCATAACTGGCTATGTCCCATTAAAACGGTTTGCAACACCGGTAGTTCGTCAAACTCGAAGTGGTTTTGCTTAAGTACCGACAGGCGCTCTCCGGTACCAAAAGAAATACTTCCGCGGGTACTGGTTACGTCGCCGGAAAGAATCTTCATAAAAGTGGATTTACCGGCTCCGTTAGCGCCAATAATTCCATAACAATTGCCCGGTGTAAACTTCATATTTACATCCTGAAATAAAACGCGCTTTCCGAACTGAATGGCCAAATTCGATACTGTAATCATGGTGTACTGTTTTTAAAAATATGCGGTAATAAACATTTACCCAACAACCGATAAGTAAAATGATTTGTGCATGCAATATTCTTTTGATCGCTTGTGTGGTTTGGGGCTGCAAAAGTATAAAATATTGGCTTTGGTTGCGTTAAACCGTAGAAGATTTCTGCATTTCAGATGAAAGCAAAATCCCAACGATCCGGCGAATTCTGCAACCCGATCCGTTGGTTATTTATTAAGCCTTGGCGAACCGTTCCGCCAGGAATTTGACCGGAGATGCCCTGAAACTCCCCATTATCTCTGTAATAGCATACGCAAGCGCTAAGCTGTAAACGTATACAACCGGACAGTTTATAAAAGTTTAACTGGCATGCAGGGAGTTCTTTCATCAAAGTTACCCGGTGTTTAGTATGCCAAACTACGAACTTTCTGGAAAAACAGATCATGTTTATTATTATGGTTGTACCTTTGCAAGGCGCATCGATTCCAGATCCGGAGTCCATTAATGTATCCCGAAATACCCAATACATAATAACCATAAAAAACATTGCTATGAAAAAATTTCTATTTGCTCTTATATCCTTATCGTTACTGCTCACGGCATGCGAGAAAAAAAGTTCCCGCGACCGGGACAATGACGATGATGATGACAACACCCCAACAAACACCATCCCGTCCGATGCCGCAGCAACCCCTCCACCTACTATCGACCACAATAACCTGAACATTCCCAACGCCATCTTTTATGTATCGAATGCCAGCAGTAACATTGTAAGCATTAATATGTCGGGTATTCTGGATCCCAATACCAGTGATTTTATCGATCTGAGCGGCACTGCCACCCAGGCTCAAACCATTTGGTTGCAGGTGGATGGCATCGATAAAGGTATTCTGGTTCGCAGTGCTTCTACCAAAGCTGCCGACAAATCATCCACTCCCCTACAGGCCGATGTGATATTCCTGGTGGACAACTCCGGCAGTATGGGTGAAGAGGCGGATACCATTGCTTCCCAAATTATTGCATTCGCTTCCTACCTCAATGTAACCCTAAACCTACAAGTGGGTTGTGTGGGTTATAACGACTACGGAAACATTTCGGGAGCCAAAGGTATGGGCACCTCTGAGGACTTACGTTACTATCTTAACGATCGGGTAACCTACGGAGGCACTTCGCGCACCAAAGGTTTCGAGCAAACCATCGAAGGCGATTCGTTAGAATCCGCAGCGTATTCTTATGCCAGCCCCTTATCTGGCGAAAACGGTATGGCGGCACTCCGTTTTGCCGATGAACATTTCATCTTCCGCCCAACCGCCAACCGTATCTATATTAATTTTACCGACGAACCGAACCAAACCGACTATGTAGGATCGCCCTGGAGCGTGGAATCACTTAACCCGGACTCCACCTCCTTCCTGGACTGGAACGTAAACCAGGGAACCGTACATAGCGTATTTAGCGAAGATACTACTGATTGGTATTATTATAACCTGGACGACGAAAAACCCTGGCTCATGGCCGAATACACCGGTGGTACCAGCCTTTTCATTCTGAGCGATGCCACCGATTTGGATCTGACCTCACTCCCGGTTACCGGAGCCCTGGCACAGTCGTCGGAAATTCTGTTTGTGAACAATTCTACCGTAGCTAACGGACAGCACTCTGTGACCATTCATGTCGAATCGGCCAATGGAGCCTCCGATGGGCGCAGAACCTACAATAACGTAACGTTTGGATCGGGGAATTAAAAAATTCAAATTCACCGTGGAAAGGCTTCTTTCGGGGAGCCTTTTCTTTTTACCTGTTTATGAACGAAACCACCAACATCGCTCCCCCATAATAGACTGTGGGCATTCAGCCCTTTTGATCACCTTTAAACCTCCAGTCAGGATTAACGGGTTACCAAAGTATCAATCCACATTCTCGTGCAGCCAGCGGTTGTTTTCGCTAAGCCTTACTCCGGAGCCTTTTTCGATATCGTCGGATAAGGAGAAGCGGGAAATTTTACGCTCGTGGGAAGGTTCGTTTTTATCCAGATCGATATTGCGCCTCAGGTAGGCGGGTTGGTTTTCCATTTCGTCGATATTGTGCTGTACCTGTTGGCTGTTGAGGCTCATTTCGCGGATCTTTTCGTAGCGCTTAAGGTTTTTCACGCGGTTGGCTGCCTTTTTAGCCTCGGCACTTTGTTCCAGCTTGCGAACCTCAAATTGCTCCTGACTAATAGTACGGCTTTCCATTACGGGGCTCATGTCAAACTCTATTTCGCGCTGTGCAACCACATTGTGGTCGGGCACCGGTCGTTTGCGGGTCTTGGCTACCTCCTTCACCTCAAAGGAATCGGCCGGTTCTACGCCGGGTTCCACTTTGGGCAGCAGCAATTGGGGCGCATCCAACGACACCTTATCCATTTGCCGTTTGCGTATGTATAACTCCGGTATGCTGTTGGTACCAAAACCGGTAGCAATAACCGTTACACTGATGGCATCGCCCAACGAAGGATCGATACCGTTACCCCAAATCAGGTCGGCATCCTCACCGGCACAATCCTGAATGTAATCGGTAACTTGGCCGATTTCGTCCATGGTAATTTCTTCGCTGCCCGAAGTAATGTTGATGAGAATATTCCGGGCTCCCTGAATGTTGTTGTCGTTGAGCAGGGGCGAATTTAACGCATCGGTAACGGCCAGCATAGCCCGGTCGGAGCCGATAGCTGAGCCCGATCCCATAATAGCTACACCGGAATTGCTCATTACGGTTTCCACATCGGCAAAGTCAACATTTATATAGCCGTGTACGGTAATAATCTCCGCTATTCCCTTTGCTGCAATGGCAAGTACATCATCGGCTTTCGAAAAGGCTTCCGACAGCTTCAGATCGCCGTACATTTCGCGAATTTTTTCGTTATTGACCACCAACAGCGAATCGACATATTTTTCGATTTCGGCAATCCCTTCCAATGCCTGGTTAACCCGGCGCTGGCCTTCGTTCCGGAAGGGTATGGTTACTATAGCCACAGTCAAAATTCCCAGTTCCTTGGCTGCCTTGGCAATTACCGGAGCAGCTCCTGTTCCGGTACCCCCTCCCATACCAGCTGTAATAAAAACCATCTTGGTATTGGCCGCCAGTATTTCGATCACTTCGTCGAGATTTTCGATAGCCGCTTCGCGGCCAATGGCAGGCTTGTTTCCGGCGCCTCTACCCTCCGTTAACGAAGAACCCAGCTGCAGCTTAACCTGTACAGGACTGCTCTCCAGAGCCTGAGCATCGGTGTTGCATACCACAAAATCGACATCCTTAATACCGTTACGGTACATGTGGTTAACCGCATTGCTACCTCCTCCGCCTACGCCGATTACTTTAATCATTGAAGAACGGTTAACGGGTAATTCGAAATTCATCAGGTCTTCCATTGGTATTCGTTTATTGGGTTTTAAGGCAACTGGTTCTACTCACTTATTCTATCAGGTTTTGGTATTCCATCTCACCGGCTTTCCGATGACAATTCTTTTTGGTACAACTGCAAGGCAGCGAATGGGTTCTCCTTGGAGGATTATTCAAAATCGGCTCCCTTTTCCTCAAAGATATCGGTAATGCGTCGTTTGAAGACGTCAATAATGCTGGTGCCGGAGCGGGTTTCTTTAGTTTCCACTTCGAATTCGTCTTCCTCCTCCACTTCAGGTACCACCTCCTTTACTTTGGGCTGGGGAATGGGTTTACGTTTGGTTTGTTCGCCCGAGGAAACTTCCCATCCTTTAATCAGCAGCCCCAAACTGGTAGCATACTGTGGCTTGTTAAGCTCTTCGTTACGTTCTCCGGCAATAAAATCGACCGGATATCCAATGCGGACATCCATTCCGGTATGAAAACGAACCAGCTGGGCCACATGCTTCAGCAGGGCACCCCCACCGGTTAACACAATTCCGGCACTTAACTTATCCATGCAGCCACTGTTTTCAATTTCAAACATCACGGCATCGATAATCTCTTCCATACGAGCCTGAATGATGTAGGCCAGGTTTTTAAAGGAAATTTCCTTGGGGTCGCGTCCGTTGATTCCGGGAATGGTAACCACTTTATCTTCGGGAGCCAGATCGCCCAAAGCGGAACCAAACTGGGTTTTCAAGGCTTCGGCCTGCCGATGCAGGATTTTGCATCCTTCTTTGACATCCTGGGTGATTACGTTGCCGCCAAAAGGTATTACAGCCGTATGCCGGATGGTATCGTCGTAGAACACAGCGACATCAGTGGTTCCTCCACCAATATCAATCAGAGCCACCCCAGCTTCCTTTTCATCGTCGGTAAGTACCGCTGCCGATGATGCCAAGGGCTCCAGAATCAGTTGGTTGACGTTCAGATGGATACGGTTGACGCATTTTTCGATATTACGGGCTGAGGCAATTTGCCCGATCACAATATGAAAATTGGCTTCGAGCCGCCGTCCCGACATACCCACCGGATTTTTTACCCCGGTTTCGCTATCCACAATAAAGTTCTGAGGCAGTACGTGTATAATTTCCTCGCCGAGTTCAATGGGAATTTTCTGCATATCGGCAATAAGGGCATCGATATCCTTTTGCTCAATTTCGTCGCGGTCGGATCCCAGGTTGATGTACCCCCGGTTTTTAATGCTTTTAATATGCTGCCCGGCAATGCCTACAAACACATCCTGGAATTTGACCCCAGCCTGTCTTTCGGCTTCCTCGACCGTTTGACGGATGGCAGTAACCGTTTCTTCAATATTCAATACCACGCCCCGCTTAACCCCCTTCGATACGGTTTTACTCATGCCCAATACTTCGAGTTTTTTACCCTCGGTCATACGCCCAATCAGCGAAACAATTTTCGTTGTTCCAATGTCGATAGCGGCTACATACTTATTTTCCTGCCCCATAATTCGTTTTTATATTTTGGTACAAACAACCTGATCTTTATATTTCAGATTTATTTTCAGATAGTGGTTCCATCCCACGGTATTCAATCCTTCCTGATAAAACACCTTCAGTTTTTTAAATTTCTGTTCGTAGCGATCCATGCTCCCAAGCAGAATTACATGCGGCCCTACGCGGGGTATCAGCTCGTATTCGCCCGAAGCATTGCAATATACCTGCACAATTTGCGCTTTCCAGAATTCTTCGGAATCGATAAAGGTGGCCAGCTCCAACAGATCCAGCAACCGCGTTTTCTGTTTCGATTCGGGTAACTGAAACACATTAATCGGCTGACCCACATTCAGTCCGGAACGAACGTAACCGCTAATAACCAGCACATGGGGCGAAAACCCTGTGGTGGTATTGAGCACATTGCCCTTGCGGTCGAGGTAAAAGCTTTTTCCACTTTGTTCTATCACCCGTACCAGCGGTTCGCGTTGGGTAATGTCGATATGCAGGCAACCGTTTACGCCGGTATAGGCCTTGCAAACTTTTACCAGCTGATTTTTGGTCACTGCCTGCTCAATCTCATCCAGGGCAATGTCATCCAGTTGCATTCCAAAGAGTTTCAGATCCTGTTTGTCCAAAAGGCGCAGCACATCGTTGTGATGAATAAAACCCATTTGGGCACTGTCTTCGACACTCACCTCAATACGATTGCACATCTGATCATCGTACCTGGAACGCACAAAGCCCAGTACCAATATCAGATACAACAGGGTACCCAACCACAAAGCGGTTTTACGCAATATCTTCATCGGTTCTCCATCCATTGTTTTATAGGAGCCACCAATCGGTCAATATCACCGGCTCCAATGGTCAACAACACCTCAAATTTTTCATTTTCCAGCGCAGAAAGCAAATCAACTTTTGAACAGCGTTGCTTTTCTTCCAGAGTAACAGCCCGGTAAATAATCTCGGAGGTGATTCCCTGTATGGGTTTCTCACGTGCCGGATAGATATCGAGCAGGATCAATTTGTCGAGGGCACTAAGGCTTTCGGCAAATTCAGGCGCAAAGTCGCGCGTACGGCTAAACAGATGCGGTTGAAAGATGCCGGTTATTTTTTGCCCCGGGAACAAGCGCCGTACTGACCCTATCAGGGCATCCAACTCCCGTGGATGGTGGGCATAGTCGTCGATATACACACCGTTGGCACCTTGGTACTGCACATCGAAACGACGTTGCACACCGGCAAACTCCGAAAGTGCCGTGCGGATGGTAGTTCTATCGACCCCGGCGAGTGTACTCAGAGCTGCGGCTGCCACCGCATTTTCAACATTGGTGAGTCCGGGGCACTGCATGGTTATTTGTTCAATTATACCTTCCGGGGTTTTAATATCGAAAGTGTACCTGCCGGCCTGGCAGGTGATATTCAGGGCAAAAAAGTCAGCCTTTTCATCGTCGAGGGCATAGTACAGCAGACTACGGCCGGCAAGATCAAAATCGAGGGCAATGCTTTTTTTCAGAATTACGGTGCCACCCTGTTTGGTTTGATCCACAAAGCGGGCAAACGTATCCTGCACATCCTTCTCATCGTGGTAAATGTCCAAATGGTCGGCATCCACCCAAGTTACCAGAGCCACTTCGGGATAAAGTTGCAGGAACGACCGGTCGAACTCGTCGGCTTCCGCCACTACCCACGGGCTTTCGGGGTGCAATATCAGGTTGCTGTTCAGGTTTTTCAGAATACCTCCCAAAAAGGCATTGCATCCCACCGGCGAGCGATGCAGAATAAAGGCGGTCATGGACGAAACCGAGGTTTTACCATGAGTTCCGGCTATGGCCAGTCCCCTTTGCTGATTAAACAACCACCCGAGCACTTCGGCCCTTTTCCGTACCTCAAAACCCTGTTCCAGAAAATACACGAGTTCAGTATGATCGGCAGGCACAGCAGGGGTGCGTACCACCAGCGTATGTTCTTTTTGCCTGAAAGCTTCCGGCACCCGCGAAATGGAATCTTCGAAATGAATGGCGATTCCCAGCGATTCGAGGTCGGCGGTCAGGGACGAAGGAGTGAGATCGTAACCGGCCACCGGAAGTCCCTTGGCGTGGAAGTACCGTGCCAGGGCACTCATTCCAATACCTCCTATTCCGAGGAAAAAAACACGTTTTACAGTTTCCAGGTTCATGTGCTTTGCGGTGCTAAGTTTTTTATGTACTACCAGTGTTTGGCCTTACTCACGTTTTTTCAGGTATAACCCATTCTCGAAACGCTTCCGGATTTCGCTGGTTTCTTTATCGTTTTGAGCTCCTCTCTACTATTTTTTCGACTTCATCCACAATTTGTGCAGTGGCATCGGGCTGTGCCAGGCGGAGACTGTTTTTCCGCAAGGAGGCACATCGTTCCTTATCGGCAAGCAACTCCAGTGCGGCAGTTACCAGCTTCTCCCCGGCTTCCTTATCGCTGATGAGCACCGCTGCATTTTCTTTTACCAATGCCAGGGCATTTTTCGTCTGATGATCTTCCGCTACATTGGGCGAGGGAACCAGAATACTGGCTGTTCCCGTCAGACAGATTTCGGAAATACTGATGGCTCCGGCCCGGCTAATCATTACATCGGCCACATTGTATGCCAAATCCATGCGGGCTATAAAGGGAAGAACATGGAGAAGGGGATGCGAGGTATCCACCCGTACCGACATTTCATCGTAATAGTATTTTCCGGTTTGCCAAACTACCTGAATGCCTGCATCGAGAAGCAGGCTCACATGGGCAGCCATAGCATTGTTAAGAGTTCGGGCTCCCAGGCTGCCCCCCACAATAAGCACCACCGGTTTTTCGGACTGTAGGTTGAAATGGGTAAGAGCATCGGCTCGTAACTCTTCCGAAATTTTTATGGGTCGCACCGGATTACCGGTCAGTACCAGTTTATCTTCCGGAAAGTATTTCTCCATTCCGGAATACGCCACACAGATGACACTTGCCTTGGCCGCTAACAGTTTATTGGTAACCCCGGCATAGCTGTTTTGCTCCTGCAACAAGGTAGGTATACCTTTTCGGGCTGCACTCCGCAGAACCGGCCCGCTGGCATAACCTCCCACTCCTATGGCCAGCGAAGGTTGAAACTCCCGCACCAGTTTGCGAGCCATCAACAAACTCCGGATAAGATCTGCAACGACCTTAAAATTTTTAAGTGTAATGCGCCTCTGGATTCCCGATACCGGCAAACCCACTATTTTATATCCCGCCGCCGGAACACGTTCCATTTCCATACGGCCCCGTGCACCCACAAAAAGGATTTCGGCTTTCGGATAACGCCGGCGGATTTCATCGGCAATGGAAAGTGCCGGAAAGATATGCCCTCCGGTTCCTCCTCCGCTAATTAGTATCTTCAGTGGGTTCATCATGATTCGGTGTCTCTTCTTTTTTTATTTTCTGATCGCTGGCACTTACACTTAGAATTATTCCAAAAGCTGCCGAGGTAAACAGCATCGAGGTACCTCCCATACTGATCATGGGAAGCGGCTGACCGGTTACCGGGAAAATACCCACCGCCACCGCCATATTGGCCATGGCCTGCGATACCAGGAGCAAGGCGAGCCCAAAAGCCAGAAAGGCAGCAAAAGTGCGCGAACACTTCCGAACTATCAACCCGGCGCGGAACAGTAATACCAAATAGAGCAATACCACAAAAACGCCCCCGATAAGTCCGTATTCCTCAACAATGATGGAGAAAATAAAGTCGGAATAGGGTTGGGGCAGGAAGTTGCGTTGCATGCTGTTTCCGGGACCCTTACCAAAAAAACCTCCGGTTACAATGGCAATTTTGGACTGCTCCGACTGGTAGTTTCCATCGCTCTCCTGCTCCATGTGATGCACAATACGGTTCCGCCAGGTACCCCATCGACCTCCCCATTCGGACTTCACCGCAATGGTAATCAGGATGGCCAGCAAAGCAATCATCAGGATGGCCAAGAGTCCAATGTAGGTAGCCCGCACGCGCCCCACAAACATCAGGGTGAGCGACACGGCAAACAGAATAACTGCTGTGGACAGGTTGGCCGGCATAATGAGTGCTGTTATCAGCAACACCGGCCCAATAAGGGGCATAAAACCTTCCCGATACGAACGGATTACCTCCTGCTTTAAGGAGAGCAAACGGGCAATGTACATGATCAGCGCAATCTTGGCCAGGTCGGAAGTTTGAAAGGAAATTCCGGTACCGGGCAGCGTGAGCCAGCGCGAAGCATTGTTAATACTGGTTCCAAAAAAAAGGGTTACTACCAGTAAGGGTATCGACAACAAGAGTAGCAGGTGCGAAACACGGGAATAATAGGTATAGGGCACCAGATGGGTGAAGTAAGCCACAGCAAAACCGAAGAGTATAAACACGATGTGTTTCACAACATAGTAGCCCACATGCCCCGAATGATACTGATACGCCAGGGTGAAGGTAGAACTGTATACCGCCAGCAACGAAAGCAGCGACATAGCAACCAACAAGCCCCAGATGACGACATCGCCTTTAAAATTCTTCTTCAACAATTCCTGCATACTCTGCTTCTTCGGATTATAATTCGCGCACACACTCTTTAAACTGTGCGCCCCGATCTTCGTAACTTTTAAACAGGTCGAAGCTGGCACAGCAAGGCGATAACAGAACGGTGTCGCCTTTTTCGCCCATTTTATAGGCTTTGTTTACCGCTTCCTTCATTGAACCGGCGTCGGCGATGGTGTCTACAACGGAATCGAAGGCTTGGTGCAATTTGGTATTGTCGGTTCCTAAACATACAATGCCCTTTACTTTCTCCTTCACCAGAGGAATCAGCGAAGAATAGTCGTTCCCTTTATCCACACCGCCAACAATCCAAACGGTTGGGCCGGTCATACACTCCAGAGCATACCACGACGAATTGACATTGGTAGCTTTGGAATCGTTAATAAACTCAATGCCATGTACCTTGATAAAGCGTTCCAAACGGTGCTCCACACCGCTGAAATCGCGCAGGCTTTCGCGTATAATTTCCTTTTTAATATCAAGAATGCGCCCCGCCAGGCTGGCAGCCATGGAGTTATAGGTATTGTGTTTTCCTTTGATGGCAATTTCGTCCAGCGGCACTTTCATCTCGGTGTTCTTCACTTTAATAACCATTTGTCCTTCATCCACATAAGCACCCTCCTTAACAATTTTGGTTTGGGTAATTTCCAGTTGGCGGGCACGTGTTACAATTCGCTCCAGTTCTGCTATGGTAATTTCATCGTCGGAACAGTAAATAAAATAGTCGTCCTCGGAAAGATTCTTTGATATGCTCATTTTGGAATCCACATAGTTTTGCATGTTGTAACCGTAACGATCCAGATGGTCGGGGGTGATATTCAGCAACACGGCAATGTCGGGTTTAAATTCGTACATGCCATCCAGCTGAAAACTGCTCAATTCAAGAACGTAGTAATCGTACTCCTTGGTGGCCACCTGCATGGCAAAACTTTTCCCTACGTTACCGGCCATACCACAATTGAGTCCGGCCTTACGAAGCATGTGATGCAAAAGCGACGTAGTGGTGGTTTTTCCGTTACTTCCGGTGATACAGATTTTTTTGGCCTGGGTATAACGCCCGGCAAATTCAATCTCCGAAATAATCGGAATATTCTTGCGGAGTACTGCCTGAATAATATCCGATTTATCGGTAATACCTGGGCTCTTAATAATCTCATCGGCGTTCAGGATCAACCTCTCGGTGTGCTGTTCCTCCTCCCATTCGATCTCGTAGTTAAATAGGATTTCCTTGTAATGCGGTTTAATTTTTCCGATGTCCGAAACAAAAACATCATAGCCTTTTAATTTTGCCAAAACGGCCGATCCGGTTCCGCTTTCGCCTGCGCCAAGTATTACAATTCTTTTCTCCATGGTTTTACCTCATTTTAAGGGTTACGATTGTTATTACAGCTAGTAGTATGCCCACAATCCAGAAGCGGGTCACAATTTTAGGTTCGGGATAACCTTTTTTCTGATAGTGGTGGTGTAAGGGTGACATAAGAAATATGCGACGCCCATCGCCATATTTCTTTTTGGTGTATTTAAAATAGCTTACCTGCAGCATCACCGATAAATTTTCGACTAAAAAAATGCCGCAGAGGATGGGTATTAGAAATTCTTTTCGGATCAATATGGCGAATACCGCAATGATTCCTCCAATGGCCAAACTGCCGGTATCGCCCATAAATACCTGAGCCGGATAGGAATTGTACCACATAAACCCAACGAGGGCACCAATAAAGGCTCCTATAAATACCACCAGCTCTCCGGTGTAGGGTATGTACATAATATTGAGGTAATCGGAAAAAATCAGGTTACCGGATACATAAGCCAGTATCCCGAGTGTGCTGCCTATAATGGCCGAACTTCCCGCCGCCAGGCCATCCAGACCGTCGGTCAGGTTGGCACCATTGGATACCGCGGTAATAATCAGGATAACCACCAGTACAAAAACCACCCAGGTATATTTTCGAGCCCCTTCACCCAGGTAGCTGATCAGCATAAAATAATCGAACTCATTGTCCTTGACAAAGGGGATGGTAACCCGGGTCGATTTAATGTCCTGGGTCGGCACTACAACGGACAATGGAAACTCATCAGTTTCGGCCACCACTTGTTCCTGCAGCGGCTTTGCTCCTACAGGAATACGTTCGCGAATGACCACATCATCGCTGAAATACATGGTGAATCCAACCAGTAAGCCCAGGCCCACCTGGCCGGCAATCTTAAATTTACCGCGCAATCCTTCCTTGTTCTTCCGGTACACTTTTATGTAATCGTCGAGAAAACCCACAAATCCCATCCAAACCGTAGCTGCCAGCATCAGCAACACGTACACATTTGTAAGGTCGCCCAACAGCAGTATCGGAATCAGAATCGCTGCCAGAATGATAATCCCGCCCATGGTTGGAGTACCCTTCTTCTGCATCTGGCCTTCGAGTCCCAGTTCGCGAATGGTTTCCCCAATTTGTTTGCGTTGCAGTAGATAAATTATTTTTTTGCCGAAAACCGTAGAAATAAGCAGCGACAAAATGACTGCCATACCCGTTCGGAAGGAAAGGTATTTAAACATTCCGGCACCGGGCACATCCAGCTTTTCGAGGTATTCAAACAGGTGGTACAGCATTTTTCAGGCTATTGTAAGTTATTGTTGTTGTCAAAAAAGCGTCGTACTTCTTCCTTGTCATCGAAATGACTGCGCACGCCCTTTACTTCCTGGTAGGTTTCGTGCCCTTTACCGGCAATGAGTACCACATCGCCCGGCTGAGCCATCAGACAGGCCGCACGTATGGCTTCGTGCCGGTCGCAGATCGACAGTACCCGGTTCCGGTCAGCGGGTTCCACCCCAGCCATCATTTCGTCTATAATCGCCTGAGGTTCCTCACTGCGCGGATTGTCCGAAGTCAGTATCACGTTCTGGCTCATAGTTAAAGATATGGCGGCCATCTTGGGGCGCTTGGTACGGTCGCGGTCACCACCGGCTCCTACCACCGTAATCAATCGGGCATTTTCGCCTTTAATCTGATTGATGGTTTCCAGTACATTCTTCAGTGCATCGGGGGTGTGGGCATAATCCACTATGGCGGTAACACCATTGTTGGATCGCACATATTCGAAACGGCCGTCTACGGTCTCCAGACAGCTGATAAGGCGTAATACCTCCTGTTTATCGGCTCCAAGTAAGCAGGCAGCGCCATATACCGCCAGCATATTGGAAGCATTGAATTCGCCAATCAATTTCAGCCACAATTCCATCGAATTAAACTGCACCTGCATACCATCAAAATGGCTTTCAATAATTTTTCCTTTGAAATCGGCCATGGAACGCACGCCGAAGGTGCTCACCCGGGCAGCCGTATTCTGCACCATTACCCGGCCATTGCGGTCGTCGACATTAACCAGGGCAAAGGCCGTACCGGGCAATTCGTCGAACAACCGTTTTTTAGCCTTCAGATAGCTGTCAACGGTTTTATGGTAATCGAGGTGGTCGTGGGTGAGGTTGGTAAAAATGGCTCCGTCGAAGTCAATTCCTGCAGAGCGGGCCTGATCGAGTGCGTGCGAGCTTACTTCCATAAAAGCATAGGAACAGCCGGCATCAACCATCATTCGAAATAAACGCTGAATGGTAAGCGGATCGGGGGTGGTATGGGTGGCTGTGATTTCTACATCGTTCACCAGGTAGCGTACCGTGGAGAGCAAGCCCACCTTATAACCCAGCCGGGTGAAAAGCCGGTAAAGCAAGGTGGCAATGGAAGTTTTACCATTGGTACCGGTAACGCCAACCACTTTCATTTCGCGACTGGGGTTACCGTAATAATTGGATGCAGCTACCCCAAGAGCCCAGGCGGCACTACCCACCTGATAAAAGGTAACTCCCGGAGTCAGTTCTTCGGGCAGACGTTCGCAAAGAATGGCTGCTGCCCCCTGGGCAATGGCTTTGGAAATGAAGTTGTGCCCATCGGCTACCGTTCCGGGAACGGCAACAAACAAGTCGCCTTGCTGCACCTTGCGCGAATCAAACTCCATTTTCGCAATGCGAATGCGATCGTCTCCTACCCATTTTCCGGGAATACCCTGTAAAATTTGTTTCAGTTCTATAGTCATCATCCTTCAGTAAAACTCATTTCCAGTTTAATTACATCGCCCCTTCGCACCCGCGAGCCGGCAGGTATCGATTGTTTGCGAACACTACCCCGCCCTTGAACCTGTACATGCAGTCCCAAATTTTCGAGCAGGTATACGGCATCCTTCAACCCCATCGACACCACATTAGGAACCAAATTGGGAATCACCCGGCTGGTAACCAGTGCCACGCGGTCTTCTTCCTTTTTGGGAATCACCCATTCGCTGTGCTTATTATCGGAACGCACATCCAGGTTTAACTCATCCAACACTTCGGCTATTTCCGGCTGGTAGCCTTTTTTCGAGAACGGAATTTCCAGATGCTCCGGTTTCTGTTCGTTCACAGGGGCTAACATCTTTATATCGGTAGCATACACTTGTTCGGCAATCTCGGCAAATACGGGAGCCGCCACTTCGGCACCATGATACAACTGATTTTGCGGGTTGTAAACCACCACAATACAGGAATACCGGGGTTTGTCGGCTGGAAAGTAGCCCACAAATGAGGCTTGGTAGGATCGGGTGCTATAGCCGGTTTTTCGATTGTACATCTGGGTGGTTCCCGTTTTTCCGGCAATGGTAACCGGGCAGGATTTCAGCTCCCGGGCTGTTCCTTCCTGCACCACACCTTCGAGCATACCTCGTACCATGCGCAAGGTGGAACGCGAGCAAATGGAGTGGTTAATCTCTTCGGTAACAAAGGTGCGTTCCACTTTTCCGTGGTTGCGTACCTCACGCACAAAACGCGGACGCACCATCCGGCCGTCGTTGGCAACGGCATTGTAGAATGCCAGCAGTTGCAGCGGTGTTATGCGCACCGTGTATCCATACGACATGGACGCCAGGGTAACCCCCGACCAGAGTTTGTCGCCCGGATACAGGATTTTGGGAATCCCTTCGCCCCGGATCGAAATCCCCAAGGGTTCGTTGAGGTTCATGCTATACAGTCGGTCAATAAAACGATGGGGACGTTGCTCATACGCTCCGGTAACAATTTTGGCCATGGCCACATTCGATGATACCTCCAAGGCACGCTGTACGGTAATGGTACCGTTGCCCCCGCGGGTGTAATTATCGTCGCGTACCACCAGGTCGTAATATTCAAAAACCCCTTTACCGGTAGCAATGGAATCGGTTGCGGTAACATATCCATCTTCCAGTACTGCCACCATTACCGGCAGCTTAAAGGTGGAACCGGGTTCGGAGCTGAGCCCCACTGCATAGTTATAGTATTCGCGATATGCCCCAAAGGTGTCTGTCAGGTTCACTATGGCTTTCACTTCGCCGGTTTTTACTTCCATGAGCACTGCCGTACCGGCATGTGCCTGGTTTTTAACCAATTGTTTAAGTAGCGCCCGCTCAGCCACGTCCTGCAAATTCACATCGATAGTAGTTACCACGCTACTTCCGTCGCGGGGTTCAATTTCATCGGCGCCATCCAACGGCATCCAAATATTGCCCGCCAGCTTCTGCATCTTTTGAATACCCTCCACGCCTCCGAGATATTCGTCGAATGCCCCTTCGATACCCACCACATTTCCCGAAACGCTCTGGGTGGTATATCCGATGGTTCGCGAAGCCAGATTCTGATGGGGTTTTTTACGAACACTTTCCTGGCTTACAATAAGCCCTCCCTTGTACTGCCCCAACCGGAGCAGGGGGAAGGTCTTTACTTTCTTAAGCTGCACGTAGTTTACCCGGCGCTGAAGGAGGCAATAACGATTACCCTCGCGGCGTCCCTGGATTAATAATTGCTTGTAGGCTCCCTTGCTCTTATCGCGAAACAGTTGCGACAGACACATCGCCAACGAATCGACCTTGCTGTTAAACAGGGCATCGGTCAGCGCGGGAGTTTTCAAATCCATGCGTATATCGTAATACGGCACCGAGCTGGCCAGCAAACGCATATCGGAAGCATAAATATCGCCCCGTTGTGGCGGTATGCGAATGTTTTTGATGCGCGTTTCAGCAGCTGCCTGTTTCCAGCGATCGTCGTCGACAAATTGCAGGTAGATGATCTTAAAAACGATCAACAGCGCAAAGAGCAACACCCCCAGATACACCAGGCCCACTTTCAGTAGTATGTCCTTCTTAGTTGACGCCATACATCGCGCAGTTATTGTTCAATTTTATAGGGTGGCTCCTTGGAGAAACCCAATCCCAGATTATGTTCACGAACCAAAGCCTCCACTCGCGAAGGACGGTTCAGATTCATCAGTTCCGAAGCCGTGGTGATTTCTTCGGCACGCAAATCCCTTACCTGGCTCTTAAGCCCTTCAATCTCGCGCACCACTTTTTCGGCATTGTAGCGGTTGGCGATATACACCAGCGCCAACAACACCAGGAACAGAATGAAAGGAATCTGCCGAACAAAGGCATGCACCGTGAGCACGCTGCCGTCCAGCACGCTCTTGAGCGAAAAGCCCGTAAGCTCAGCCCGCTCCTGCTTGGCATCTACAAATTCTACATTATCCTGCTCTGTCATACTCCCCATGTTCCTGTTTTTCAGCAATCCGTAGCCGGGCACTTCGCGCCCGGTTATTCAATTCAAGTTCTTTCTGATCCGGCACTATCACCTTATTGTTCACCGGAGTGAGAGGTCGCAAAATATTTCCGAACAAATCGGTTTCGGTACTTCCCGTATCGAAACTTCCGGTTCGGAAGAAGTTCTTCACCACACGGTCTTCCAACGAGTGGTAACTAATTATGGATAAGCGTCCACCGGGAGCCAAAATTTCTGTTGCCTGGGTCAACATACTTCTGAGGTAGTCTATTTCGTGATTCACCTCAATACGCAGCGCCTGAAAAACCTGCGCATAAAACTGATGGTCGCCCCACCGGGGAGTTACTTTTCTGAGAGCCTCCTGCAAGTCGCCTACGGTCTGCAAGGATGCCTTTGTCCGGTGTTCCACAAGCAGATGAGCCACTTTCGCGGCATTTTTTAATTCGCCATAGACTCTGAAAATCCGGGTGAGTTCGTCGGCAGTATAACAGTTAACCAAATGAGCCGCCGTAATTTCGGAATGACGGTTCATGCGCATGTCCAACTGGGCATCGAACCGGAAGGAAAACCCCCGGTGAGGGCTGTCAAAATGATGCGATGACACGCCCAGATCGGCTAACAGACCATCAATTTGTTCAATGCCATGATACTTGAGGAAATTCTTTAAGAACCTGAAATTGTGCCTAACAAATACAAACCGTTCGTCGTTGGGAACGTTTGCCATAGCCTCCTCATCCTGATCAAATCCCACCAATTTTCCACCTTCTAATCGTTTTAAAATCTCACGCGAATGTCCACCGCCCCCGAAAGTAACGTCGACATAAATTCCGTTGGGCTTAATGTTGAGCCCGTCAACGCTTTCTTTCAATAGTACTGGCAGGTGGTATTCCATCATTCATCCGTTTCATCAACTAATCCTTCCATAATATTTTCCGCCATTCCGGCAAAATCGTCATCGTCCACTTCAATTTGTTCGTAGAGCGTTTTCGACCAGATTTCAATTTTGCCGTATTGCCCGGCCAGCACCACATCTTTATCCACCTCCACTTCGTCGAGCAAACGCTTGGGAATGAGCAGCCGGCTGTTGGTGTCGAGCATGAGCTCGGCCATACCTTTAAAAAACCGGCGCAGAAACACGTTATGTTCCTTCTTATAGGGATTAATTTTCTTCCGTATAATTTTTACCTGCCGTTCCCACTCTTCATCCGGATACAACACCAGGCACTTCTCGAAAATATCCTTCTTAATGACGAAACGATCCGGATTACTCCCCGTCAGCTGCTTCTTGAAAGCCGCCGGCAGTATCAGGCGCCCCTTGGCGTCGAGCTTGCAGGTATGTTCGCCGATGAAGGTGATCATTCGAAATGGTATAAATCGGCATAAAAGTAAGGATTTTTACCCCACTTTCAACCATTTAACCCCACTTTCCTCCACAATGTTGATAACTTTTACACCGTTCATCCGCGTTTTTATTACTGAAGCAAAAGCATACCCTGCCCTGCACCCTTAGACAGTATTGATCTGCAAGGCGATTCCCCAACTTCAATATCGCAGCTGCTCCACCCTGTAAGCGAGAAAGGCACCGCACCTTTCTAACTCCACAGCAGGCAAGAAACACTATGCAAGACGTTGATACTATGAACAAAGCACGCCAATAGCCCTGGAACGCCCAAATTGAGTTCCGACCTGCATTGCTTTAAAAATTAACCATTGACGCTTATTGCCCGGGCATTTTATTCTAATTTTAGAGCTTCTGAAAAACGGCAGCCCGTATGAATGCACAATACCCCCCATCCTCCACTCAGCACCGCATAGATATCGAACAGGTATTCCGCTCAAAAAGTCCCAAAACTACACGTTGGATTCCGGGCTTTGTGTACCGCTATCTCAAACGCATTATTCACGAAGATTTCGTGAACGATTTCCTGAAACTGCATGGCGGGAAAAAGAACATTGATTTTATCAACGCCAGCATCCACGATTTCAACGTAACCATTGAGGTTATTGGCGAAGAGAATATTCCGGCGGAAGGACGCTTTGTATTTGTCTCGAACCATCCTCTGGGAGGCTTCGACGGCCTGGTGCTTATGCAAATTATCGATCGTCATTTTAAGGACTACCGTTTTCTGGTGAACGACATACTCATGAACCTGACCCATATCCGGGAGTTGTTCATACCCATTAACAAACACGGAAGACAAGCGTTGGAAGCCGCCCGGCAGATCGAAAACAGCTATGCCTCGGACATGCAGCTGCTCACCTTCCCGGCCGGTTTGGTTTCGCGAAAAATCAAGGGTCAGATCATGGATCTTCCCTGGCAAAAAAGCTTTATCGTAAAAGCCCGGAAACACAAGCGCGATATCATTCCCATACATTTTAGCGGAAGCAATTCCGCATTCTTTTATCGCCTGTCCAAACTCCGAAAGTTTTTAGGCATTAAGGCCAACCTCGAAATGCTATACCTGGCTGACGAAACCTATCAACATCGAAATAAACACTTTACCATTACCATTGGGAAACCCATTCCGTATACCACCTTCGATACCGGCAAGGATCCTATGCAGTGGGCCAAATGGGTTAAGCAACAAACCTACCTGCTTGCCGGAGTTACCGAAGTACCTTTATAGCAGCGGGCAGGCGTGTACTTTACAAAAATAATGCTACCTTTGTTTTCCTTAAAAAATTCGGTATGAAAGAGGTAATTCCTCCGGTCGACAGCGAACTGATTGAACAAGAACTGACTGAAGAACGATTTCTTCGCTACACCAATAACGCCAGCAACGAATTGTATGTAATTACGCATCACAATGCCCCCCATACCATGCGGGAAATTGGCCGGCTGCGCGAAATTACTTTTCGTTTGGCAGGTGGCGGTACCGGTAAAGAAGTGGATATCGACAAGTACGACCTGGCTGAAGTGCCCTACAAGCAACTCCTGGTTTGGGATCCCCAAAAGAAGGACATTCTGGGCGGTTACCGTTTTATACTGGGCAACGAGGTTCAAGTCGATTGCGAAGGAAAGATTAACCTGGCCACCAGTCCATTATTTCATTTCTCCGACGATTTTATCCAAAACTATGTTCCATACATGATTGAGCTGGGCAGGTCTTTTGTTCAACCTGCCTACCAATCGTCGAACCGGAACAAGAAGAGTCTTTTTGCACTGGACAACCTATGGGACGGTTTAGGTGCAATCTGGCAGGACAACCCCGAAGTGAAGTACTTTTTCGGAAAGGTGACCATGTATACCGACTATCAGCGTGAAGCCCGCGACCTGATTCTGTCTTTCATGAAAAAGCATTTTATGGGCGATGAAAAACTTCTGCATCCGTTTAAGCCACTGCTTCCCGAAACGGATCCTGCTATTATCGGATCCATTCTGAACGCCGATTCCATTCAGGAAGATATGAAATTGCTATCGCAGGCCGTTAGAGCACGGGGCGAAGTGATCCCTCCGCTGATTAACGCGTACATTAATCTGTCGCCTACCCTGAAATGTTTTGGCACGGTACTCAATGATCACTTTGGCGATGTGGAAGAAACGGCCATTATGGTTACCGCAGCCGATATGTACCCCGCTAAAGTGGAGCGGCATGTAAACACTTACGCTGCTCAAAAAACCCGAAAAGCACACTAAGGATCATCTCAACACTTATTTCTGTTCCGTGTAGAAGTTTGAAGGTTTAATCCCCGGAAAGTCCGATCGACGAATCCTTGTGAATCCGTATCCTGAAGTTCTTTTGGATAGGGACAAAATGCGTGTTGTATACCACTTTGAAGCAGGCAAAGAATATCCGGCGCTGCCGAAGTGGGTCGTGTTCAACATTTTTCTGAGCAGTAATCTTTCCCAATAGCCTTAACCATCAGTCATGGAGCAATACTCTGCTACCATTCAATGCCAAAGTATTTCAGATAACTAATACGCCCGGGTATTTTTTCCTTCAATAAAGTTGATGAACGACTGATTTACTACCTTATTGCCACCGGCAGTCGGATAGTCTCCGGTAAAATACCAATCGCCCTTATGATCGGGACAGGCCTCGTGCAAGCCTTCAATCGACTGGTACACAATTTTTACTTCGGCCCTAATTTCAGAAGTACGCAGCATTTTTGCTATTTTATCCGAAATCTGTTCGGCGGTAAAAGGCTGGTAAATTTCTTTTACGTAATTCACGATTTGCTCTTTGGGCATGCCTTCCTGAGCTTTCGACCTTTTGTAGACATCGTTAATGACATGATCGTTCCCGGTTTCTTTAAGCAGTTCAATAGCTGCCCGGAAGGCAATGAAGTCGCCCAGCTTGGTCATGTCAATCCCGTAACAGTCGGGGTAACGTATTTGTGGCGAAGAAGACACAATAACAATACGTTTGGGCCCCAGCCGGTCAAGAATCCGAATAATGCTGTATTTCAGGGTGGTTCCACGCACAATGGAGTCGTCAATAATCACCAGGTTATCCTGATCGCGGTTAACGGTTTGGTAGGTAATGTCGTACACGTGGCCCACCAGGTCATCGCGGGCATCGTCCTGGGTAATAAAAGTTCGAAGTTTAATATCTTTGAGTGCCACCTTTTCGATACGGGGTTTGAGTGCCAGAATACAATCCAATTCCTCCACCGATATCTCTTTGCCGGCTTCAATAATCCGGTTCTTCGCATGCTGCTGCATGTATTTCTCAATACCGTTAACCATACCATAAAAGGCGGTTTCGGCGGTATTGGGGATAAATGAAAACACCGTATTGGCCACTTCGCCCTGAACCGCCTTAACAATGGCAGGGGTCAGCAGTTCGCCCAGTTTCTTGCGCTCGCGATAGATATCGCTGTCGCTGCCTCGTGAAAAATAGATGCGCTCGAAGGAGCAGGAACGTCGCTCATAAGGCCCGCGAACATTTTCCAGGTGAACGGATCCGTTACGTTTCATAATAAGGGCACTACCCGGGGGAACTTCTTTAACATTGTCTGCCCGCACGTTCATTACCGTTTGAATTACCGGCCGTTCCGAAGCAGCTACCACCACCTCGTCGTCCTCGTAATAAAAAGCAGGGCGTATTCCCCAGGGATCGCGGTAAACAAACGCATCACCGTGTCCGATAAAACCTACCATGGCATAGCCTCCGTCCCATTTCTTACTCGACTCGCGCAGCAAACTGCCAATATCCAAATTATTGGCAATGGCCTCGGAAATTTCAATATTCGGGAGCCGTTCCTGCTTGTACTTATTAAATAATTTCTGGTTTTGGGTATCCAAAAAGTGGCCCACATTCTCCAGCATGGTCACCGTATCAATTTTACCGCGCGGATGCTGTCCAAGTTCCACCAGATGATTGAACATTTCGTCCACATTGGTCAGATTAAAGTTGCCCGCCAATACCAGGGTACGCGATTTCCAATTGTTCTGGCGCACCACCGGATGGGCGTTTTCCACCTTGTTCTTACCGTAGGTTCCGTAGCGAAGATGCCCCATCAGCACTTCACCGGCAAAGGGCAGATTTTCAATCGCCCAGCTAATATCCTTTATTATTCCGGGCGACTTTTCTTCCGCCTCATCAAAATTTTTTCGAATGGCCTGAAACAGATCATTAATGGCCGATGGATTAACCGATCGCAAACGGTTAAGGTACTCGAAACCCGGAGGGATGTCGAGCTTAATACAGGCAATCCCCGCACCATCCTGACCCCGGTTGTGCTGTTTTTCCATAAGCAGGTACAGCTTATTGAGCCCCCAGCGCCAGGTACCGTATTTGAGCTGATAGTATTCCAGGGGTTTGCGAAGTCGTATCAGTGCAATCCCGCATTCGTGCTTAATTCCGTCTGTCATGCCTCAATCCAGTAATTATAAAGAAGGATAATTTATTTTACTCCGAACAATAAAAGCATCCGGGTAGAAAGGTTCAATTTGTTTGAGAAATTTCATGGCTTCGCTGTGGGTTCGGAAATCGCCAACATAGAGTAGGTAAAAGGGGGAGTCGAATAGAAAATAGGTATTCATCTTGCCGTAACGGCTAATAAAATTGGCCTTCATTAGCTCGCCTTCTTTCCGTGCCTTATTGCCCGAATCGGAAAACAGACGAATACGGTACCCAACAATACCGTTTTTTTTACTTTCCTCGTACAGATGCCTGT
Source organism: Bacteroidota bacterium (assembly GCA_003252385.1). Classification (GTDB taxonomy): domain Bacteria; phylum Bacteroidota; class Bacteroidia; order Bacteroidales; family UBA10428; genus UBA10428. Next base: position 30,397 of record QKEH01000114.1, read on the forward strand.
CAATCAATTGCAAAATAGCATCGTCCTGAACGAGAGTAACTTTTCCTTTGGAACCGGGGGATTGAATTTGACGCGCCAGATTGGTACCCGCAAGCTGGGCATTGCAAAAACTTGCGAAAGCAAACAGAAGGATGAAAACCAAAGGTGCTCTTTTCAATGTATCGGCGCTTTTACTCCGCAAAAATAGAGTTTTTTTTCCTTGTTACCACCAAAAAACTTTTGCAGGCAAAGAATGTAAATCGGCATCAGATAACAATCTGTCTGGATTCGTTTACGGCAATGGTCTTTTTCATCATCCAGGTTTTGGCCGTAACGGTTCCTTCCAGCCTAATTTGCACCTGTTGTCCGGTTTTTAACGCCATTAGCTGCATGGCGGTGCCTATGAAATTGGCCAGACGAATGCGCAAATCTATGGGGTAACTCTCGTTCGATCGGGGTTTCAACACCACAGGAGTGTCGGTGGCAATCTTTCCGATATACCCCCCATTCAGAAACAACCGGGTGTCCATATCCGAAATTTTTATTCTATGCAGCGATGGGTTATCAATATCCAATTTTAACGACACCTGAAGGGCATTGTCATCAAATCCTTTGATCTGAATGTCGCTTACACGGACTATTTCTATCTCGTTGTACTTTCCGCAGGAAGTTAACAATCCAATGCAAAGCAGTAAAAAAATCAGACGAAATGGTTTCATAGAAAAACGTAACTTGGCATGAAAAACGTGGTAAAGCTAGTATTTATTTTAACCTGTCCTGAATAACACCATTATGAGTAAAATTCGAAAAGAGCAGATTGACTGCTTTCTGGCGCCCAGAAAACTGGCCATAGCGGGAGCCTCAAGAAATCCGCAAAAATTTGGACACCAAATTGTTAATCACCTCCTGGCAAACGGGTATGCCGTAACTCCCATTAATCCGAATGCCGATGAAATACTGGGGCTTCCCTGCCTGAAAAAGGTGCATGAACTCCCTGGCGATATCGACAGCCTGCTCATTGTAACACCCCAAAGCGAGACTGACCAGATACTCCGTGAGGCAATTCAAAGAGGCATTAAGAACATCTGGGTACAACAATCGGCCGAAACAGCCGACACCCTGCGCATTGCCGAAGAGTATCAAAGGGAAATAATTACCCGGAAGTGCATCTTTATGTTTGCCGAACCGGTAAGCAGCATCCACAAGTTCCACCGTGGTTTGGTGCGGCTTTTGGGAAGTTTACCGAAATAAAAAATGCCCTGTATGGGCATTTTTTATTTCGGGTATTTCTTAGTTTTTCTTGATCCAGTCGGCCAGCCAGTCGCCCACTTCCGATGTTTTATAGGCTTTTTCCTTCGAAATATCCTCAGTTACCACTCCGGCAGCCAAAGAGGCATCTACCGCATCGCGAACTTTTTTCGCTTCATCCATCAGGTTCAACGACTCCAGCAACATAGCTGCAGAGAGTACAGTAGCCACGGGGTTCGCAATGTTTTTGCCTGCTGCCTGTGGATACGAACCGTGAATCGGCTCAAATACCGAGGTATGTATTCCCACCGATGCGGAGGGTAACAGTCCCAACGAACCGGTAATTACACTGGCTTCATCCGATAGAATATCGCCAAACATGTTTTCCGTTACCATCACATCAAATTTCTTGGGCCACTGGATCAACTGCATGGCTGCATTGTCCACAAACATGTAATCGGTGGTAATATCCTTATAATCGGCTTCCATTTTTTGAGCAGTTTCGCGCCATAAACGCGAAGTAGCCAACACGTTGGCCTTATCCACAATGGTTAAACGTTTGTTGCGCTTGGCGGCATACTCGTACGCCAGTTTAATAATCCGCTCAATTTCCTCGGTGGTGTAGGTACAGGTATCGAAAGCTTTTTTCTGATCTTCCGAACGGCCCTTTTCGCCAAAGTAAATACCCCCGGTAAGTTCCCGAACCACAACCAAATCGGCGCCTTCGACAATGTCCTTGCGCAAGGGGCTTTTATCCAGCAGCGAAGCAAAGGTGGTAACCGGACGTATATTGGCGTACAAACCCAATGCTTTACGCATGGCCAGGAGCCCTTGTTCGGGACGCACCTTGGCTTTGGGGTCGTTATCGTATTTTGGGTCGCCGATGGCGCCAAACAGCACAGCATCGGAATTCATACAAATTTCGTGGGTTTCTTTTGGGTAAGGATTGCCCACCTTATCGATGGCGGTTGCCCCAACCAAACCAAACTCGTAGTTGAACTGATGCTGGTACTTGGCTGCTATGGCATCCATCACTTTTACGGCCTGATCTACGATCTCTGGCCCAATACCGTCTCCGGGTAATTTTGCAATTTTAAAAACCATTTATGTAATTTTTATTTTGAATTAATCGTTTGTAAATCAGCTATCCGTCTTAAAATTTCACTTTTGAGCGGCAAAGATATAAAAACCAGTCCTATATGATTCTCTGTACCGGAAACTAAACATGATGCGTCCCCTCAACAATATTCAGCATCTTCATGGTAGCAATAATTGCCGCAACGGTCTGATCCGAATCCAGCCCACGTGTACGGACTTCCTTTTTCCCAATCTGCCAAGTAATAACGGCTTGCACCAGAGCATCGGTTTTACCTCCGGGAGGAATGCTGACGTGGTAATCCAATAATCGGGGCAAATCGCGTTTAAAGCCTTTATAAATTTTCTTTAGTGCCCGCATAAAGGCATCGTATTGCCCGTCGCCTACGGAGGTTTCCTCAAACTCTTTGCCGTCAATCATAATACGTAGCGTGGCTACCGGCCGTAATCCTTTGGCAGTGGATAAAGAATAATTGAGTATCTGAATTTTTTCTTCAATGGCGTTGCTGCGGAGCACATCGGAAATGATGTACGGCAAATCTTCCTGGGTAACCATTTCTTTTTTATCGCCCAGTTCAATTATTTTTTTAGTCACCTTCTGCATCGACTCGGCATCGAGTTCAATGCCCAGATCTTCGAGATTTTTGGCAATATTGGCCTTCCCCGATGTTTTGCCCAGGGCATAGCTGCGTTTGCGCCCAAAACGCTCGGGCAATAAATCGTTAAAATAGAGATTCTTTTTATTATCGCCATCGGCGTGTATACCACTGGTTTGGGTAAATACATTTTCGCCAATCAGCGGTTTATTCGGGGGAATACGTATTCCGGAGAAACTTTCCACCATTTTACTTACCAGGTTCACCTTCGATTCATCTACTGACATTTTGAAACCAAAGTGATCCTTCACCACGGCAATAACACTGGATAGCGGCACATTGCCTGCTCTCTCGCCCAAGCCGTTAACGGTGGTATGCAAACAGCTAATCCCCGCCTTCAGTGCGGCATACACATTGGCGGTTGCCAGGTCGTAATCGTTATGGGCATGAAAATCAAACATCAGGTCGGGGTAGGTATCCCGCATTTGTTTGCAAAAGGCATAGGTTTCGTCCGGATTTAAAATTCCCAGGGTATCGGGAAGCATGAACCGGCCAATGGGTTTTTCCTGCAATTTATCGATCATGGAAAAAACATATTCGGGCGAATTGCGCATACCATTCGACCAGTCTTCGAGATAGACATTCACCTTCACGTCCAGGGACACAGCGTAATCGATCACCTCAAAAATATCGTCCAGATGCTGTTCGGGCGTTTTGCGCAGCTGGTGGGTAACATGCTGTAAGGATCCCTTGGTAAGCAGGTTAAGCACTTTGCAACCTGCGCCCAGAATCCAGTCTACCGAAGTCTTCCCGTCCACAAAACCCAATACTTCCACCTTATCGATAAACCCGTGGTCTTTGGCATAGGATGCAATTCGTTTCACGGCCTGCAACTCGCCCTCCGAAACCCGTGCCGAAGCTACCTCGAGGTAATCCACCTTCAGGTCTTCCAACAGCAATTTGGCCATACTTAACTTTTCGTCGTATGTAAAGTTGACCCCCGATGTTTGTTCACCATCGCGTAGCGTGGTATCCATTATAGTGATTTTCATAGCTGTACTGTTTAGTTCCTAACGATGTAAATGTAAGATGTAAAGAATTGGTAACCTGTAAAAAACGGGATACCCTTGCTTTAAGCAAAGAAGACAGCTTTGGCAAACCAAAACTGTCTTCTAAAGTTAGTGAATTAGTTTACCCGATTGGCTTCAAAAGCCTCAATCTTGTCGCGTATACTCAGCAGGTAATCAATATCGTCGTATCCATTCAGCAAACACTCCTTTTTGTACGGATTGATTTCAAAACTCTCCGACTCGTTGCTTGACACCAGCGTAATTTGCTGTTTTTCCAGATTCACTTCCAGTTCGGTTTTGGGATCGACCTGAACGGCTTTAAAAATTTTTTCCAGAAATGCGGCCGAAACCTGAACCGGAAGAATACCATTGTTCAAAGCATTGTTTTTAAAAATGTCGGCAAAAAAGCTGGACACCACCACTTTAAATCCATAGCCATGGATAGCCCATGCAGCATGTTCCCGGCTCGATCCGCTTCCGAAATTTTTACCCCCTACCAGAATGGATCCGGAGTAGGTTGGGTCGTTTAGAACAAAGCCTTGGATAGGCTGGTTTTGTTTGTTGTAACGCCAGTCGCGAAAAAGATTGTCGCCGAAGCCCTCCTTGCTGGTAGCTTTCAGAAAGCGGGCGGGGATAATCTGGTCGGTATCCACATTCTCTATAGGCATAGGAATGCAGCTGGAACGCAATGTGGTAAATTTATCTATTGGCATGTTTACTCGTTTTTATCGTTACACTTAAGCTTATAAGAAATCGCGCGGATCGGTTACTTTTCCGGTTAATGCAGCAGCAGCAGCGGTAAGCGGACTGGCCAGCAAGGTACGCGACCCGGGGCCCTGACGGCCTTCGAAGTTCCGGTTGGTGGTCGATACCGCATATAAACCTTCGGGCACCTTATCATCGTTCATAGCCAAACACGAGGAGCATCCGGGCTGACGTAATTCAAAACCGGCTTCTTCCAGGATTTTATCCAGACCTTCCTGTTTTGCCTGCTTCTCAACCTGCCCCGATCCGGGTACAATCCAAACCACCACGTCGTCGGCCTTTTTCTTGCCTTTTACGAAATTGGTAAACGCACGTAAGTCTTCAATACGGCCATTAGTACACGAGCCCAGGAATACGTAATCCACTTTTTTACCAATCATGGGTGTACCGGCTTCAAAGCCCATATAGGCCAACGATTTAATATAGCTTCCGCGGGCACTCTCTTCGATAGTTTCCACAGCGGGAATGCTTTGGGTAATGCCCGTGCCCATGCCTGGATTGGTACCATAAGTAATCATGGGCTCAATATCGGCTGCACGGTATTTCAGTTCCTTGTCAAATACGGCATCGCTGTCGGTTTTTAAGGTTTTCCAATAGGCCAGTTTTTTATCCCATGCATCGCCCTTGGGAGCAAACTCACGTCCTTTGATGTAGTTAAAAGTCACTTCATCGGGAGCAATATGTCCTCCGCGGGCACCCATTTCAATACTCATGTTGCAAACGGTCATGCGACCTTCCATGGTCAGTCCGGTAATGGCAGATCCGGCAAATTCCACAAAATATCCGGTAGCTCCGCCTGTGGAAATTTTAGCGATTATATACAGGATAATATCTTTGGCTTCCACTCCCTTACCCAAAGTTCCGTCGATGGTAATGCGCATGCGTTTCGGCTTGGGCTGCATGATGCATTGTGAGGCTAAAACCATTTCCACCTCGCTGGTACCGATACCAAAAGCAACAGCACCAAAAGCACCGTGCGTGGACGTATGCGAATCGCCACAAACAATGGTCATTCCGGGTTGAGTTAAACCCAACTCAGGCCCTACCACATGCACCACGCCCTGGTTCGGGTGTCCCAGTCCGTAATGACGGATTCCGTGTTTTGCAGTATTTTCGGCCAGTTTGTTCACCTGCATTCGCGACAATTCGTCCTTAATTGGCAGGTGCTGGTTTACAGTAGGTACGTTATGATCGGGGGTGGCCACCGAATTTTCAGGGCGGAATGCCTTAATACCTCGTTCGTCCAATCCGGCAAATGCCTGCGGGCTGGTCACCTCATGAATCAGATGACGATCGATATATACTACACTGGGACCTCCCTCAATTTGTGTAACCACATGAGAGTCCCACACCTTATCAAATAATGTCTTTCCCAATTTTCTAAATTTTATACTGTTAAACAATTTTATTTATGGCATCAATAAAAGCTTCGACCGATGCGGTAATAATATCGGTATTTCCGGAGAACCCGTAGTAAAGTTTGCCCCGGTTTTCGATTTGTATGTGCACTTTACCCAAATCATCGGTACCCCGGGTAATGGCTTGTACCAGAAATTCCTCCAGTCGTACTTTATGCCGAACCAGTTTTTTTACCGCTTTAAAGGCTGCATCGACCGGGCCGTTACCGTCTTCGGTGGCTGTGAATTCTTCACCGCCAATATTCAGGGTTACCGTGGCCATGGGTATGGTCGATTTCCCCGAAAGTACCTGAAGGTGTTTCAGTTGAATTTTACCTTGCTCATTGGTTTTATTACTGCCCACCAAAAGCTGCAGGTCTTCATCGTTTACGTCCTTCTTCTTATCGGCTACTTCAAGGAACTTTTCGTATACCGCGTTCAGTTCTTCTCCCTCCAGGCTGTAGCCCAGCAGGCTTAACCGGTGTTTCAGAGCGGCGCGCCCGCTGCGTGCGGTCAGCGAAATGCTCGATTCATTTACACCCACTTCCACCGGATCAATGATCTCGTAATTTTCACGATTCTTCAACACTCCGTCCTGATGAATCCCTGATGAATGGGCGAAGGCATTACGCCCTACAATGGCCTTGTTGGGCTGCACCGGCATGCTCATCAGCGACGATACCAGACGGCTGGTTTTAAAGATCTTCCTGGTGTTGATCCCGGTTTCAATCGGGATATCCTTATGGCTTTTCAGGGTCATTACTACCTCTTCAAGCGAGGTATTTCCGGCTCTTTCGCCAATTCCGTTTATGGTCACCTCGGCCTGGCGGGCTCCGTTCAGGATTCCTGAAATAGAATTGGCAGTAGCCATACCCAAGTCGTTATGACAGTGAGTGGAAAGTATTGCCTTATCCACGTTTTTTACGTTATCAATCAAGTACTTAATCTTCTCGCCAAACTGATGAGGCAGACAGTACCCGGTGGTATCGGGGATATTAACTACGGTTGCACCGGCAGCAATCACGGCTTCCACCACCCGAGCCAGGTATTCGTTCCCGGTGCGTCCGGCATCTTCGGCATAAAATTCAACGTCTTCCACAAAACGCTTAGCATACTTCACGGCACGCACCGCACGCTCGATAATTTCATCCTCGTTGGAATTTAACTTATGATGAATGTGGTAATACGAGGTACCTATTCCGGTGTGAATTCGTTTGAATTTGGCATGTTTCAAAGCATCGGCAGCCACCTCAATATCCTTTTCCACCGCACGGGTAAGGGCACAAATGGTAGGTTTGCTTACCGCTTTTGAAATCTCCACTACGGAATTAAAATCTCCCGGGCTGGAAATGGGAAAACCGGCTTCAATAATATCTACGCCGAGTTCCTCGAGCGCCTTGGCCACCTCAATTTTTTCGACTGTGTTCAACTGGCATCCCGGTACCTGCTCGCCATCGCGCAGCGTGGTATCGAATATGTATAATTTATCGCTCATAGTGTTAGATTATTAATTCAGAACTTTACTTTTTAAACTCGTGGTACGTCAACCAACTCTTTTTATCCCCCCCACGGGGGTAGCAAAGTATCGTGAATTTTGTTCAGTATTTTAGGATATTGTTTCATCAGTCTGTTTTCCTTTTACATTAATGAAGTAAGTCCAGCTCGTTGTGTTAAACTTATTTCACAAGAATGCTTCCTGGTTCACTATTCACTTGCCCGGGGATTCTGCTGCGAAGCTGTTGGAGGCCTTGCCGGCAAACAACCCCTTCCCGGCCATCCGGGGGTCTAAAAAGAAACGAGGGCTATTCTCGTGAGAACAGCCCTCGTATATAATTTATACACACACCATTCTCACCTGTGTATTCGAAGAATACCAAGAAGAATAATGCTGAGTAGTAGACTTTGATAATTCATAGTTGATTATTGAATCACAAAGATATAGATTATTATTTTCTTTTAAAAACATCCTTATAAAAAATTCCTCCCTCGTGGTCTTTTTGTCCGACCACTCCGGTTAGGCACAGGTAAAGTTAGTTTTCAAGGGCGGCCATTACCTCCTCGGTAAGCTCCAGGTTGTGGTATACATTCTGCACATCATCCAGGTCTTCAAACTCCTCAACCAAATTTAATATCTTCTTCGACTCTTCCACAGTCAATGCCTTAGTATCGTTCGGAATACGCTGTAGTTGAGCACTCTCCACTTCAACTCCCAATTCTTCCAGTCGCTTTTGTACGCTTCCGAAATCTTCCAGTGCCGTGGTAATCACAAACATATCGCCTTCTACCTCAAATTCTTCCACTCCGGCATCAATTACCTCGAGCTGAAACTCATCCGGATCGGCACTTCCGGCTTTGACATTAAAAACTCCCTTACGCTCAAAGAGAAAACTTAATGATCCGTTGGTTCCTAAGCTTCCATTACGCTTGGTGAATACGGAACGAACCTGGCTAACGGTACGTTGATTGTTATCGGTTAAACATTCGATAAAAATGGCTATCCCATTAGGGCCATATCCCTCAAAAGTAACCTCTTGCAGGTTGTCTCCTTCTTTATCGGCCTTATTAATTGCCCGATCCACATTTTCCTTGGGCATGTTAGCGCCCTTCGCATTGTTCATGGCCATGCGCAGGCGCGGATTGGCATCGGGATCGGAGCCGCCCTCCTTCACCGCAATGGAAATTTCTTTAACAATCCGGGAAAATATTTTACCCCTTTTGGCATCCAATGCCCCTTTCTTCCTCTTAATCGTTGACCATTTACTATGTCCTGACATATAGCTTAATTTACAGTTACTCGATTATTTGCGTGGCAAAAATATAAAATAAAACAAACCCTGAAAACAGAGAAATTAATATCGTGACAGAGAGCCGGGATTTTCCGCTTTATGGCACCACATTTCTCCCTTAATTACTAGCCCAAAGTTCTGAATAGGCTGGTAATTCACCGGCATCCTGAATACAGTGGGCAATTTCCACCACCGAATGTCGAATTTGGCGGATCAGTTCTTCATCCAAATTTATGAACGAAAGTGTTATCCCCAGAGAAGCAACCATGCCTGAAATCAGCTTTAACATTTCGTAGGCACTGCAGTCGATGGCCCTTACACCGGCAAGGTTAACCAGTACCGTATTACAGTCCTGCTTCATAGCCTGAATTATTAACTTTTTTAGGCTTTCCTGATACCGAAAATTAATACGGCGGATAGTGTAGGCAGAAATAATGACGGTTTGATTAAAAGATTCAAGAGAAAACATACTATGACCGTTTGCTATTCGAGCTGCAAAAGTATATTTTTTCAGCATGCTGCAAGCAGGTTTCTGCAAACAATTTACTAATTGTCAACCTTTTCCAGCGCTATCCAATGATCCGATCAGCCAAGTAGTTTAAAGCCTTTGCCATGAATATTGATTATTTCGACCGTAGGATCGTCCTTCAGGTATTTGCGTAACTTGGCGATATATACATCCATGCTTCGGGCGTTAAAGTAGTTGTCATCCACCCAAATGGTTTTTAGAGCAAAATTCCGTTCCAGTACCGAGTTCTTATTCAAACACAACAACTTGAGCAGTTCGGTTTCCTTGGTGGTTAACTTCTGGATCCGATCTTTGAGAGTCAGAATCTGTTTTTCGGTATCGAAACGATAGCGCCCTATGGCAAATTCGTTCTGACTGCTCCCTCCAAATTTACCCGTCCGGCGCAGTATGGCTTCGATACGGTATACCAACTCTTCCATAGAAAAAGGTTTGGTAATATAATCATCGCATCCGGCTTTAAAACCATCCAGAATATCTTCCTTTTGCGACTTGGCCGTTAAAAAAAGTATAGGAATGTCGGTATTGGTCATCCGAATTTCCTTGGCCAGGGTGTAGCCATCCTTAATGGGCATCATAATATCCAGGATGCACAAATCGTAATGCTGTTTGATAAAAGCCTTATAGGCCAATTCCCCGTTCGGAAATAAATCAGTGCTGTACTTTTTTGCAATCAGGTACTCCCTCAGGAGGCTTCCCAGATTCTCGTCGTCTTCGGCCAACAATACTTTTAATTCGTTCATAGCTGTTTTATTAATGGCAATTTAATGAAGAAAGAGGTTCCTTCTCCCAATTCCGATTCCAGGGTTATATGCCCTTTATGCTCTTCCACAACCTTCTTCACATAGCTCAATCCCAGTCCAAAACCTTTCACGTTATGGATATTACCGGTGGATACCCTGAAGAACTTATCGAAAATACGCCGTTGGTTTGCCCGGCTGATTCCTATTCCATTGTCGCGAACGATGATCAGCATATCACTTTGAACGTTACGGGTCTCAATATAGATCTCCGGAGCTACAGTGGTGTATTTAACGGCATTGTCGAGCAGGTTGGAAAGAATGTTGGTTATGTGTACCGGGTCGCCCTCAATTTGATCGTTATCGGCGTGCAAGGACGGAATGAGCATGCCTTTGCGTGAGTCGACCTGCAGGGTAAAATTGGCAATGACCGATTCAATAATCTCATGAACCGAAAGAATTTCAAAGGTCAGCTTCATATCGCCCTGATCGAACTTGGCCATCTGAAGTACCCGTTCAACCTGATAGCCTAACCGGGCACTCTCATCGGAAATAATACCGGAAATACGGCTGTAATTTTTCTGCTCGGGCGAAATACTTTTATCGTTGAGCATTTGGGAGGCTAACGAGATGGTGGATATCGGGGTTTTCAGTTCGTGGGTCATGTTGTTCACAAAGTCGCTCTTCATTTCCGACAAGCGCTTCTGACGAATAATTACGTAGAGTGTAAAAGCAAATGTAACCAGCAGAAAAAGTGTCAGAACGGATGAAGAAACTACGATAAAACCCATGGAACTGATGATCATACCCCGCATATTAGGGAAATACACGGTGAGGTAACTGGGTTCATCAAAGAAGTCGTCGGGAAACAGTTCGATCTGATAGTACTTCTGATGGTCTTCTTTACGAAAATTTTTCGATTTAAAAATCACCTTCTCGTTCCAGTTGGTAACCGCAAATTCGCATTCCACTTCCAAACCGTGTTCAGCAAGTGCCATTTGTAAAAAGCGATCCACCAGGTCGGGAGTAACGCGTTTTTCGATACTGCTTGAAAAATTAAACATTTTAGAAACCACGCGATCAATAAATTCCCGCCGGTTCAATATTCGTTTTAGCATGGACACATTCTTCGATGGATGTTGCCCGAAGGGATGTCCGATACGCGAACCAAAGAAGATGTTGGTTTGAAGTTCGTATGCGGCATCGGAAGAATAAAGCAGCGTATCCCGCTGAAATTTTGTGAGGCTGTCCGCAGCTAATTTAGCCCTCAGATATTGCGTACTATCCCACGAAGCGCCGTTCATTTCATCAAAAATATAACTCATGGTTTCATTGCGCTGCATATTAAAGACGGCATCGGTTAAAGCTCTGCGGGCAAACTGATCGAAATGCCGTTCGCTCACCTGGTAGGCATTGCGCATCCAGAAGAACTGCAACATAATGAGCCCTAACAGGGCAATACTCATGAATACGGTAACTAGGATGATTAACCTCTTGCTCATGGAAACAAAGATACCTATTGGAACCTTTTGATCTGTAAACCTTAACAATCTTTAACAAAGCTTGAAAAAACTTAACAGATGAATGCACTACATTTGTTTCATACAAAACAAGCAAGGTTCAGAGACATAAAAAAATAGGAAAATTTCTTTTTCATGGTGATTAGTTAGTAAAGTTAGATTACTGATTCTTTTCATAGTTAAAAATGGGTTAGGGTTTGTGAAGGAGGTCGAAAGGCCTCTTTCTTTTTTTTATAAAAACCCGAGCAACGACGGGTAGCTGCTCATTGAATTGACCGTGGCAAGCCATTCTGCCAAAACGAAGTTACACTCCATCTAACATACAGACACAATGAGAGACACCCGTTGCAAAGGTTTATCGAAAAATGGATTCACCCCCATTCAGGCTAAAAGGAATTTACCAGCCTCATGTCAGGCTGGGGAACTTTGGACAAACTCACACGGATCGCCTCAAAAAGCTTCTCCTGAGTTAGGGGTTTGGTCACATACGCCGAACAACCGGCCTTCCGGCACTTTTGTTCATCGCCATCCAGGGCATTTGCAGTTTGGGCAATAATCGGCAAATGGGGCCACTGTGCAGAAATATAACGGGATGCCTGATAGCCATCCAGCATCGGCATTTTAATGTCCATCAACACCAAATCTATCTCGTCATGGCTTTCCACCCGCTCAATGGCCTCAACTCCATTGCACGCCCGGATAAGTTGTACCCCGGTTGGCTTTAATACCTCACTCAGATAGATATAGTTGCACTGATCATCTTCAGCAATGAGCAGTGTATATCCTCGTAGGTCGGGTGTTACTGCGGATGACAGGGACGCTCCTCTCGATTCGCTGCATTGCGGCTCCGGCAAGGGGTGCAAAGGCAACACAACATTAAAACAAGTCCCCTCACCGGGAGCCGATTCCACCCGAATGGTTCCATGCAACAATTCTACAATACTTTTGCTAATAGCCAATCCTAAACCGGCACCTGACCAATATCCCGGAAGATTGTTCTCAATCTGAAAATGGCTTTCGAAAATGGCGTCCTTGAACTCAGCAGGCATACCAATACCCGAATCACGTACCGTAAAAATAACTTTTGCATCATCCAATACTTTATATCCGTATTGAATGGTGCCCCGCTCTGTGAACTTTGCCGAATTGGTTAACAGATTGAGGATAACCTGCTTCAACCGGTCTGCGTCGGTATACAATTGCAGAGTACGGAGGGAAGTGTCCACATCCACTATCAGATCTACATCCTGCATGTGGTTGTATTTTCGTAACGTTTGTTCAATTACCGCTTTAAGATCCAATAATAGACTATAGGGATTGCAAACCCGGTATTTAACTTTCAACTTTTTACTCTCGAGCTTGGAGAAATCAATAATATCGTCAATAATATGAAGTAAATCGGCGCTGCTATTTCGAATGAGGTGGAGAAAATGATTTCGATCGTTTGTAGAGAAATTCCTCTCCAGCAACAAATCCGTAAACCCAAGTATGGCATTCATGGGGGTACGAATCTCATGCGACATATTCGCTAAAAAGGAAGTTTTTTGTCGATCCAGGTTTTCGGCTCTTTCTTTGGCTGTTCTCAGCCGTGCCTGTACTGTATGATGTTCTGTCCAGTCTAGCACCGTAGCCAGAATACCTTCCTCCTCCAAGGTCGCTAACTCGTACCTTTGGAGGGTGGTGCGGTACTTTTTTTCTTCGGTCTTCTGCTTTAACGCGATCGTGAAACCAAGTTCTTTAGATGCGGAATGAAAGAAACCTTTAGCCCTCATTGAAATGTGATCTATAAAAGATCCCTGATCTTCTGCTGCCCCGACCTGACTGAACGATTCGATCAAACTCATCGCTGCTGGGTTAGCATAGAGCAATTGCCCTTGTTGGGTAAAAATAAAGACAGGTAGAAGCAAGCCGGCAAACGAATCAAATTCCAAGGAAGCGGATTTGGGACAAATCGCCTCAGGTGGATGGAGGATCATTGCCTGAAACTGAATGGCCAATTCCAGATTTTCGAATTGACTATCAATAAAGGCACACACCGCATCGAATGTCGTTGAATATTGCAGGTGCAGCCTGGTAAATCGCAATACCTCTTTTTTCAGAAGTTTCAACCTGTACAAATAACCGAACAGGTTGCGCTGATTCTGCTTGAACCGATCGCTATTCTGCAGAGCGAAAGAATGATACGGATTTTTTATTCCAAATTCAAGGGTACTTTCGGAAACCACAAAGCTTTGGGAACGAAGCTCTTCGGCCAGGATGTTTACGATTTGAAGAACATCATCGTCGGGCAACTCCTGTATTGAAGGCCTTTCGCTGTTTTGCAATCTTTCGTCGAACCGGCAATCATTCAATTGCCGTGCAAGATTCACACTGCCAGCTGCCAGTGTACTGGCAAATTTCTCCACGCAGTCACTAATTTTCATCAGATGTAAGTTAGTTGTCCATCCTTCTTTTAGGCTGATCAAAATTAGTGGAACAAACGCCTGACACCGGATTAATTAAAATGACATATTGTATCGGAACCCTATGATAAAAATCATCCCAAGCAACGTTTTTAAACAGACTCTCCGATTTTGGACAGGGTCATTTCGATACGATCCTGCAGCAGCTCATAAAGCAGGTCGGCATGTAAGAATTACTGGCTAAGGAAGTAACTAATGTTATTGTATTTTGCGCGAAACCTCAGGCCAGCCACTTCCTGAGCGATTTGATGGAATCCGGATCCAGCTCGGTGAGCATAGCAATTCCTTTATGCCCCTTCAGATTTTGAATGGCTTCCTTCATGGCAAATAAAGAACCCTCTGTACGAATAATCAGAAGATAATCCACCTGCTTCAGTTCGGGGATAAAATAGTGGTTGCCCGAGCGATTTACGACCAAGGTCAGTTTTTCAATCTCCTCATGCGATAAATCGGCATACTGACGGAAATGTAATACCTCCTTCTTCTGTTCAACCACAGCATCTTCAGCCATAGCCAGTTGAATTCCCAGCTGATCATTGAGCAGCATACACAGTTTTAGTTCCGGTTCCGATGAGGCGATGGCGTATATCGCGATTTCTTCATCGGCAGGGGTATCGGAGTACTTCAGTATTGCTTTCTTCACCTGAATAAATTTTAAAGCCCAAGCATTTGAATAGCTTGCTTGGATGCATTTTGTTCGGCTTCCTTTTTCGATTTACCCATGCCCATCCCCACAATTTCATCAAAAACAAGCAAGTGCGAAACAAATACGGGTTTTTTTGTTCGCGCGGAAACCTGTTCCTGACTGGTGAAATTAATGTCTTTCCGGTTTTTTTGACCCCATTCGATGATACGACTTTTAAAGTCGGTCTCCGTTTCGATGAGTTTATTCAGATTAATATGTTTCTGAAGCAATTTTTGGGTAATGAAACGTTTTACCTTACCGTATCCTTTATCCAGATAAATGGCGCCTATTAATGCCTCTAACGCGTCTCCGTACAAGCCAATGTGAGTGTCGCTGGTCAGATTGGAGACAATTAATTTATCCAGCCCCATGGTAAGCGCAACATTCCGCAGGGTCTCCCGGTTAACAATCTTGGAACGCATTTGGGTCAGAAAACCCTCGTCGCGACCGGGATAGCTTTCATAAAGATGTTCGGCAATCACACTATCCAGAATGGCATCGCCCAAAAACTCAAGACGTTCGTTATGAATATCGTTTTGTTTGGAAAAACGCGATGCAGCTGACTTATGAATCAGCGCCAATTGGTATACGGCATACCTCTTGGGTTTAAAGCCCAGAATTTCCTTGATCTGACGCTTAAAATGTTTATCGAGTGGGTAAAAATTCCTCTTCCTTTCAGAAATCGATCGAAGCAATGGTTTACTCAAACCTTTTGAAAATTGCAGAAGTATTGTGCCCTCCAAAACCAAATGTATTGCTTAAGGCCACATTCACTTTACGCTCCTGAGCCACATTAGCAGTTAAATTTAGTTTGGAATCAATCTGTGGATCCAACTCATTGAGGTTGATAGTTGGGGGAACCAGATTATGAACAATCGACTTGATTGCGGCAATGGCCTCAATGGCTCCGGCAGCACCCAGCAAGTGCCCGGTCATCGATTTGGTTGAACTGATGTTCAACTTGTAAGCATGATCGCCAAAAACCTTTTTTATTGCTTTAGTTTCGGCAATATCTCCTAGTGGAGTGGAGGTTCCGTGAACATTAACATAGTCCATCTCTTCCGGGTTCAGCCCAGCATCTTCTAACGCGAACTTCATCACGTTCGCAGCGCCAATCCCTTCGGGATGAGGAGCCGTAAGATGATAGGCATCGGCAGTAAGACCTCCTCCAACCAGTTCGCAAATGATATGTGCACCACGTTTTTTAGCATGTTCCAGCTCCTCCAAAACGAGTACTCCGGCACCTTCGCCCATCACAAAACCATCGCGGGTTACATCAAAAGGACGAGAAGCAGTCCGGAACTCATCGTTGTTGGTTGAAAGTGCCTGTAAGGCATTAAATCCGCCAATTCCCGGAGGGGTTATGGAAGCTTCAGAACCACCCGAGATGAATACATCGGCCTTGCCCAGTCGGATGTAATTGTATGCATCGATAATGGCGTTGGTAGATGTGGCACAGGCCGACACCGTGGCATAGTTTGGCCCACGGAAACCATATTTCATCGATATTTGTCCCGCTGCAATATCCAAAATCATCTTGGGAATAAAGAACGGGTTAAAACGCGGAACTTCATTATTCTGAAGGAAGCCCTTCATTTCTTCGTAGAAGGTGTTAAAACCACCTATACCCGAGCCAAAGATCACCCCGGCCTTATCGAGGTTTAGTTTCTCCAGATCCAATCCGGCTTGCTTCATTGCCTCATCAGCAGCCACCAGGGCATACTGACAATACAAATCCAGCTTACGTGCCTCTTTTCGGTCGAAGTGATCTTGGGGGTCAAATCCTTTAATCTCGCATGCAAACTTAGTCTTAAAGTTTGTGGGATCGAAATGAGTAATCATTTCGGAACCACTGGTCCCTTTAATCAGGTTCGTCCAGTATTCCTCAACATTGTTGCCAATAGGAGTTAAAGCTCCTATACCTGTAACAGCTACTCTCTTCAATTCCATAAATACAAGATTAGTCTACGTAAGAAAAATTACTTTGCGTTCTCTTCGATGTAAGCAATAGCATCCTTAACAGTACCAATTTTTTCAGCTTGGTCGTCGGGAATACCAATGTTGAATTCTTTCTCGAATTCCATAATTAGCTCCACTGTATCCAGTGAGTCTGCACCTAAATCGTTGGTGAAGCTGGCTTCGGAAGTAACTTCACTTTCATCAACACCGAGTTTGTCAACGATAATAGCTTTTACTCTAGATGCAATATCAGACATAGTTCAAAATTTAAATTATACTTAGGATTAAAAATTAACGGTGCAAAGAAATGCAATAATTGAAAAAAAACAAACAAAAACATTGAATTATTGCCGTAAAAATAGCTTTTTTTGCCCAAAATTTCGGTGATTTATTTCTTACTGATAAACACTACGCATTTGATTATGAAACAAATAGCCATATTTGCCTCGGGATCGGGCTCGAATGCCCAAGCCATTGTTGAGTACTTTCAAAACCATAACCAGATCCGGGTCGCCTGCATTCTCTCGAACCGTCCTGATGCCTACGTTCTGGAGCGGGCAAAACAACTGAATGTTCCGGCTTACACCTTTACCCGACAAGAGTACCAGGAGGGGGCAACCATTCGCCAGATTCTGCAAAACCATCAGATCGATTTCATCGTTCTGGCTGGTTTCCTTTGGCTCATTCCCGGGTATCTGCTGGAGGCCTTTCCAAAGGCAATGATCAACATACACCCGGCCTTATTGCCAAAATTTGGAGGAAAAGGCATGTTTGGCATGCATGTTCACAATGCCGTGGTGGCACAGGGCGAAAAAGAATCGGGAATCAGCATACACTACGTCAACGAGCACTACGATGAAGGAGATATTATTTACCAGGCAACCTGCCCGATAACCGTCTCGGACACCCCGCAACACGTAGCCCAAAAGGTCCACCAGTTAGAATACCTCCATTTCCCAAGAATCATTGAACAAGTGGTGCTTCAGCTACCGGAACGTCATTAATTGACGGTCTGAAGCAATTGGATTACCCGGGTTTTTACGGAGTCGAAGGCAGCCCGGTTTGCTTCGTGAACCGGTTCCACCGGAGGTGCTTCCACTTTAAGCGGATCAATGGGCTTGCCATTCATGTAGAAGCGGAAGTCCAAATGAGCGCCTGTAGCCAAACCGGTTGCACCCACATAGCCAATTACATCGCCTTGTTTAACATGGGCTCCGGTTTGAATTCCTTTAGCAAAGCCCTTAAGATGCAGGTAAGCCGTAGAATACACTCCATTGTGTTTGATCTTGACAAAGTTACCTCCCCCACGGTTGTAGCCATGACTGGCTTCAATCACTTTTCCATCGCCAATGGACTGAACCGGTGTACCGGCGGGGGCCGCATAGTCGACCCCGTGATGGGGGCGGCGGATTTTCAGTACCGGATGCATCCGAGAGTTCGAAAAATGAGAACTTACGCGGGAAAAACGCAAGGGCGCCTTCAAAAAGGCCTTACGCAGGCTTTGCCCTTCCAGGTCATAAAAACTCACTATACTGTCCTGTTCGAAGGGTATGGCATAATACTCGGTACCTCCGTTGCGGAAGTAAGCCCCGTAAATTTGCCCCAAACCCACAGCCAAGGTATCCACATATTGTTCATCATACACTACACAAAAGCTATCGGCCGGTTGCAGACCAAAAAAGTCGATCGTCCAGGCATAAATCTCGGAGAGCTCATTGGCCATAACCGGGTTGGCACCTCCTTCTACCATGGCATTCCACAGCGAAGACCGGATACTTCCCGTTGCTCTTCGCTGAATGGTAGTAACCTCCTTCTGCCCCATGCGTATGGGCATAGAATCCGCCATAGCAAACAGGACATAATCAATAGGGGTATGCTCGTAAACCAGGTACCGCAGGGTATGTAACGAATCGTTATTGAAGAAAAGCGCGTATTTGTTACCCGCCCGTATTTTTCGCAAATCGAATGCAGGATTGCCGCTCCCCACCAGTCTGGCTATGGCGCCTTCGGGCAGGTTGTATTCGCTGAGTATGGACAGCAACATCTGGTTCGGTCTCACCTCATCAAACTGAATATCGAACGAATCTACCGGTAACCCGTAAAGTTGAATCACTTCCCGGGGGACTTGTATAGAATCTGCCACCATGGCCCCACGCCCTCTGGGTATGAAATGGTAGGTATAAAAACAGCTTCCGGCTATGGTTAAAATGAGAACCGATACCACGGTTATAATCTTCCAATGTTTACGAATCATCTCTTAAGCAACTACAATATTTACAATCTTATTGGGCACTACAATTATTTTACGTACCTCATGCCCTTCGATCCATTTCAGAGCTTTCTCGTGGGTTAAGGCGGCCTTTTCTACCTCTTCCTTAGTGGCAGCAATAGGCATTGGCAGCTTAAAACGCATTTTACCGTTGAAGGAAACCGGATACTCAAAACTGTCTTCCTGCAGGTATTGCTCGTCTACTTCGGGCCAGGGCTCGTATGCTATGGTAGTGCCGGCACCATACAATTGCCATAGCTCTTCGGCCAAATGCGGGGCAAAGGGCGACAACAGTTTAGTGAATACCTGAGCTGTTTCCTTTTGAACTTTCCCTTTTTTCATGGCCAGATTGGTAACAATCATCAGCTGGGAAATGGCGGTATTAAATTTCAGTCCTTCAATATCGGAACCTATTTTCCGAATACTCTGATGCAGCAACTTCATCATTTCGGCATCATCGGGCTCCGAACCAATATTCTGCGGATCGGCAAAGAAACGGTACACCCGGCAAAGAAAGTTGTAAACCCCCTTAACTCCGGTATCGACCCAGGGTTTAGTGGCATCCAACGGCCCCATAAACATCTCGTACAGTCGAAGACTATCGGCACCATAATTGGTGGTAACATCGTCGGGGTTTACCACATTTTTAAGCGATTTCGACATTTTAGCCACAATCTGGTTCAGTTCCGCCCCCGTGTTCGTATGGAAAAACTTACCGTCCTTCTCCTCTACCTCATCGGAAGGTACTTTAGATCCGGTTTCGGTTTCGTAAGCAAAAGCGAGGATCATGCCCTGGTTAAACAGTTTTTTGTAAGGCTCGTCGGTGGAAACAATACCCAAGTCGTAAAGTACCTTATGCCAGAAGCGGCTGTATAGTAAATGAAGAACAGCATGCTCGGCACCTCCTATATAAAGGTCAACGGGCATCCAGTAATTCTCTTTGGCTTTATCAAAAGGAGCTTCCGGATTTCTAGGATCGATATACCGGAGATAGTACCAGCACGATCCCGCCCATTGGGGCATGGTGTTGGTTTCGCGGCGGAATTTCCCTTTATCATCGGTGCCATACAACCAATCGGAGGCATTGGCCAGTGGCGACTCACCGTCGTCGCCGGGCTTGAACGCTTCCAGCTCGGGAAGGGTAACCGGCAATTCGTGGTCGGGCACTACGGCAATGGAACCATCTTCGTAATGTTTTACCGGAAAAGGCTCTCCCCAGTAACGTTGACGGCTAAAGAGCCAGTCGCGCAGTTTGTAATTGACAGCCGCTTTTCCCAGTCCCTTGCCTACCAGCCATTGGGTGGTAGTTTTTATCCCCTGCTCCTTATTCAATCCGTTAATATCCAAACCTTCACTACCGTCCGAGTTGATATAGGCTCCATCCTCCGTCCAGCAGGCAGTTCCGTTCAATACGTGCTGCTTAATTTCCGGATCGGCGGTTTTGGGTTCAAGTATACAGATAACGGGCAGATTAAACTGGCGGGCAAACTCAAAATCGCGGGTATCGTGGGCAGGCACGGCCATAATGGCTCCGGTTCCATAACCCATCAGCACGTAGTCGGCCACCCAAATCGGGATGCGTTTTGCGTTAACCGGGTTGATGGCATAACGACCGGTAAAAACCCCTGTTTTTTCCTTGGCCAGTTCGGTACGGTCTAAATCCGATTTCATAGCAGCCGCTTTCACATAAGCATCTACGTGGCTCTTTTGCTCTCCGGTAACGATATCCCCCAACATGGCATGCTCCGGGGCAATAACCATATAGGTTGCCCCAAACAGGGTATCGGGGCGGGTGGTATACACCCGGAGTTTTTCCGTCAGCCCATCTACTTCAAAATCCACTTCGGCACCCGTTGATTTGCCAATCCAGTTGCGTTGCATGTCCTTCACACTCTCCGGCCATTCGGAAAGGGTATCCAGACCGGTAAGCAAGCGTTCGGCATACAAAGGTATCCGCAGCATCCACTGCTTCAGGTTTTTTCGTTCTACTTCCCTGGTGCCACATTTCTCGTGCGAACCATCGTTGAGCACTTCCTCGTTGGCACAAACAATCTTACAATGCTTACACCACCAAACCTGGGCATTATCGTAATAGGCCAACCGTTTGGCATCGGTATATTCGCGTACCGCATGGCTTCCCCTGGCTTTTATCTCATCCGGTATGGGAAGCTCATCAATAGGACGTCCTTTTTCCTGTTCCTTATCGAACCAGGTATGGTACAAACGAATAAATATCCATTGGGTCCATTGGTAATAATCGGTATCGGTGGTATTGATTTCACGATCCCAGTCGTAGCTCAATCCCAACGATTTGATCTGACGCCGGAAAGTGTCGCAGTTTTTTAGTGTGGTAATTGAAGGATGGGTTCCGGTTTGAATGGCATATTGCTCGGCCGGAAGCCCAAAGGCATCCCAGCCCATGGGATGCAGCACATTGTATCCGTTCATTCGTTTATACCGGCTTACAATATCGGAAGCAGTATAACCTTCGGGGTGCCCCACGTGCAGTCCGCTACCCGAAGGATAGGGAAACATGTCGAGTGCATAAAATTTCTTCGGATTGGAAATATCGTCGCGGGTTTTAAAGGTTTTATTCTCCTCCCAATAGGCCTGCCATTTCTTCTCGATATCGGTAAAATTATATTCCATCAATATGCGGTTTTGATAATCGGTGAGTGCACTTCCTTAAAATAGTGGTGATTTCAAGTGCACAAAAGTAACAAAAGTTGAATTATTTGAAAGTATAGCAGTTTTTTATAGCCGCTTTGTACCCGAACGTGAATATGTACTATTAATCAGATACACACCCAGTAAAATAGTAAGCATGCACCCCAGGTGCAGGTAGGTCAGCCTTTCGCCATACAGCAGCCCCCAGCCCATAGCAAAAACAGGTATAATATAGGTAACGGTGGAAGCAAAAATGGCCGTTGCGTAACGGATAAGACTGTTCATTAATACCATTGCCAAAGCGGTTCCAACCACCCCCAGGAATAATACAGCCGACAGATCGATCATCCAGGTTTTTGAAACCGTAATATGATGAACATCGGTGGTTAGGAAATATACCAGTGCTACCGGGGTAATAAAGAAAAACGACAACGAAGTGATTTCAACCCCTTTCAGATGCGTGAGCCTGGCCTTCACCAAATTTACATTAGCCGCATAACTTGCGGTAGCCATCACAATGAGCACTGCATAAAAGTCGACATTTTTTAGCGACATGGTACTACCTGCAGCCATTAGTCCTAAAGCGCCAGCCATTCCAAGAAACAGTCCAACGCCTTGCCACCAGGTTGCCCGCATCTTAAAACAAAGAAAGCCGATGATAAAGGTAAAAACCGGAGTCATGGTATTCAACATTCCGGCCAGAGCACTTTCAATATGGGTTTGTCCCCGGGCGTATAAAAGGGCAGGAATTAAACCTCCCAAAAAGCCCGACATGGCCAAATGGAACAGATCCTTTAGTGATTTATGTTTAAAATGCCTTATTGCCAGGGGAAGCAACACCAAACCGGCCGCCATCATACGTACAGTTGCCACCTGCCCGCCGGACAAGCTGCGCAACGCCAGTTTGGTAAGAATGAAAGAACCTCCCCAAATAAAAGCCAGCAAGAATAAAATCATACCCTGAAACCACCTCTTCTGCCAATTCATACCTTATTTTTGGGTGAAGCTAAATCTATTTTACGGGAAGCGCAACAAAGGGAATAAATTCGGTATTTTTCTGGAAACAATTTTCTGACCTTCCTAAAAAGTACTACATTTGCGCCCGAAACGGTCCCGTAGTTCAGTTGAATAGAACGTCAGATTCCGGTTCTGAAGGTCGGGGGTTTGAATCCCTCCGGGATCACCAATAATCATGGAGTGTAAGTTCCGAACAGGAGTTGGAATTTGCACTCTTTTTTTGTTTGGTATCAGCGGGCAAATTGTAATTCGCTAGTTCCAGAGCATCCCCCAATTATTTACAGAAAGCACTTTTTGAATTTCGCACTACAGCACAAACAGCACCTCTCAGAAGTCAGTTAGTTATGTGTTCCGGCATCCCCTTACAGCACCTGTCCATCCGTCCATCACGCTGTGGCTATGCAGAAAATAAAAAAGGAGAGCCTCAGCTCTCCTTTTTTATTCGTTCTATTTCTGCTCCACTATCGTCCGGCTTTTAATGCCTCAATGGCATCGCCTTCGAAAGTAGAATAGTTAATCTTCAGTGCACTGGCTTTCCGAAGTTCCTGTTTAACATCGGTAACAATACCCATTTCGGTGTTGCCATCAATTTTAAGGGACACGGTCATTTTACTACGTTTGTTTTCGTCAGTAGCTTCCCGTTTTGCAGCCACAAAGTCCCGTATTTGTTCGGGTTCAGCAAACGAATCGTTTAACTGAATGCGGGGAACGGTACCAAAAACTTTTTTATTCGTAGGCTTTCCAATGTAGATGTAGCTCACCAAAGCTTTGTCTTCCAACTTTTTTACCTCACTGGCTGTAGGAGCAGCAATGTCGACCCGAAGTTCCACTTCACGCATAACCGTGGTTACCATGAAAAAGAACAAGAGCATAAACACGATATCGGGCAGGGAAGCAGTAGAGATCGCTGCCATCGATTTTTTTCCGCCTTTTCTAAATTTCGACATATTACTTTCCTCCTATGTTTCGGGGTTCAGCTTCGGATACCTTGCGCGGAACAACTGTTTCTACGGCAGCTATTTTATCTTGATCTTCCAGATCGTCGTAACGAACTCCGAATTTCCTTAAACTAAATTCATCGCGAAGATCATTGATTGCCGCATTTAACTCGTTTTGCACTGCGATATACATTTTATACGAGGTACCCCTGTCGTTCTGCAGGGATATCACGTGCTTGGTGGTAAGTTCCATAGGCCCGAAGAACGGCACATCCACAATCTCCTTAACCGGCAAGTCGGGCTCATCGTAAGGGTTGAGAATGAAATTCTTGGTGGCCTGTCGAAGATCCTTAATATCCATTTGCTCTCCTTCCACCAACAGCTTATCATCGCGGTTTACCAGTACCACAAAGATATTTCGTTCCTTAACATCTACCTTTTCATCTTGCTGTTTCTCCTCAGGCATGGGAGGCAGCTTGGTGATGATACCCATATCGGTATCCATGGTGGTAGAAACCAGGAAGAAGATAAGCAACAGGAAGGCAATATCGGCCATAGACCCTGCATTGATCTCCTGAATCTCTCTTTTTGCCATAATTACTTCTTTTATTAAGCAACCGGAGTTGCGTTTTTACTTTATTGCACGGTATACTTCGGTGGCAATAATGCCCACGAAAGCCACTACAGCTAAAATGTAGGTAGCATTCAGCCCGGTACCCACCCACTTAAGAGTTGCCTCCGAAGGAGTTGGTATCTGGGGGTTCAAAATTGACAGTGGCTCGCTGGATGCAGTGAAATAGGATACAACGAACAACACCCCTCCAAGAACCAGAGCAATAAGCGCCCCTTTCAAAACTTTTGGACTGGATAAAATATTAGCGAAAGAAAACACCAATGTTGCCAGGGTAGCAATGGCGAAAAGAATTCCTGACCAAACGAGTACCAGCGAAGTATAGGTTTTTGCTTCAAATGGTGTTCCTACTGTCTCGGGCACACTGCCTCCCAGGTAGTAAAACCCGGCAAAGACAATGGATAGTCCTGTTATAATGGTGAGTACAACAGAAGATATTTTTTGAATACCTGTCATGATACGTTTCCTTATTTTTTATTGTACTTAATCAGAATATCAACCAGTGAGATAGAAGAATCTTCCATACGGTTTACCATGCTGTCGATTTTAGACAGGATAAAGTTGTAGAACACTTGCAGAACCATGGCCACAATAAGACCGAATAATGTAGTAAGAAGAGCCACTCCAATACCACCCGCTACAATTTGAGGAGAAACGTTACCGGCTGCACGGATCATATCGAATGCCTGGATCATACCAATTACTGTTCCCATGAATCCGAGCATAGGAGCCAGTGCGATGAAAAGAGAAATCCAGCTCAGGTTTTTCTCCAGAAGACCCATTTGAACACTACCGTAAGAGATGATTGATTTTTCTACCATTTCCAGACCTTCATCAGAACGGTCAAGTCCCTGGTAAAAAATACTGGCCACAGGACCACGAGTGTTACGGCAAACTTCTTTTGCTGCTTCAACACCACCCTGGTTAAGAGCTTCTTCGATTTTGCTCAGTAATTTATCGGTATTGGTAGTCGCCATACCCAGATAAATAATACGTTCGATAGCCAGCGCCAATCCAATGATAAGACAAAGCAGTACAACGCCCATAAAGGCAGCACCACCTTCAATAAATTTAGCTTTTACGGTTGTATGCAACGGCACCTCAGCAGGAACTTCATCAGTGGTTGCTGCAGCAGCGGGTGCAACAGCAGCAGTGTCCACGGCAACAGTATCTGCTGCTTCGGCAACTGCCTCGTCCTGTGCGCTAACTATAGATGATACTCCAAAACTTAGTATCCCAATTACTGCTATAAATGCAAATAATTTTTTCATGATTTACTTAAAGTTTAATTATTAATTGTTTCCTATTTTATTAAGATATTAAAATCATTTCCTTTTGCACTCTTCACAAAATGTACCCAAATACAAAAAAGAAATCTTGTTATTTCAAAATGACGGCATGCTCTCATCTGCCAAATTGTCCTTCGCTTTATCTTCTGCCCTACTGCTACCGGGCAAACATCCCTCCTGCGGAACCGAAAAGGAAGAACTGCAATAGTATTTTGGCAGTACCCCGATTGCCTCTTCCGTAAAATTATTCTCTAAAAATACTTCAAAGAAACTGCATTCGCAACATGCGGAGAGAGAGGGATTCGAACCCTCGATACCGGTTCACGCGGTATACACACTTTCCAGGCGTGCGCCTTCGACCACTCGGCCACCTCTCCAAAATCTTCCGTTTGACCCGGCTTTTTTTCGCGACGAAAATTACTAAAAAAAATTTAATTGCAAACGATGAAGTGCTTATTTATCGGCGCTTTTGCCTATTTATATCCTTTATAGATCACGGTATTCAACCTGCTTTTTGTGCACAACGAAAGCGGTTGAACGTCCTTAAATTGTCTGCAGTTTAAATACTTCTTTGGCATTTGAGGTTGTAACCTTTGCCACCTGCACAATCGAAAGTTTCTTAATTCCAGCTACATGCTCGGCAATAATGCGTATGTAGGCGCTTTCGTTCCGTTTACCCCGGTGGGGCACCGGTGCCAGATAGGGCGCGTCGGTTTCGAGTACCAGGTGCTTCAGATCCACTTGCCGGACCACCTCGGAAAGTTGAGAATTTTTAAAAGTTACCACCCCGCCTATGCCCAGAAAAAAGCCAAGCGAAACAATTTTCTCAGCCTGTGGAAGCGTACCGGTAAATGCATGAAATACGCCTGTAAGCCGGCTGTATTTGGTTTGGCTGACGATTTCAAAAATTTCATCAAATGACTCGCGGGCATGAATGACCACCGGAAGATTGTGATCCAATGCCATTCCCAGTTGCATTTCGAACACGTTTTGCTGCTCCTTAAAATAGGTTTTATCCCAGTAGAGATCGATACCGATTTCACCCACTCCCATATAGCGTTGGCTGGCCAGGGCATCGGACACCGCCTGCACTTCCTCTTCGTAATCGGTGGTAACGTGTGTGGGATGCAATCCGGGCAGCGGAATACACAAATCGGGGTGGCGCTCCGTAAGGGCAAGAAGTGCCGGCATGGACGCTTTATCAATATTGGGCAGAATTATCCGGGACACCCCCTCGCCCTTTGCCCGGGCGAGTACCTCGTCCACATCGTTGGCAAACTGCTCTAAATATAAGTGTGCGTGTGTATCAATAAACTCCATAAACAAGGTGCTTTCTGAAATAAACAGGGATAGAAACTGGAAGCGACCGGCGAAAATAGTCAATTACATTCGCTGTACAAAAATAACTTTCCATTCATGCGAAAGATAGCTGATAATAGTGTCGGCCAGGTGATCCGTATCGTCCACGCCTTCCATCCCAAATGGAGCAGGCTTTGCAGTAATACCATCTATATTTTACGGTACACTTTTCCGGGAAGGGATTTTACCAGCCCCTTAAACTCCAGCTGCAGCAACTGAGCCGAGAGGGTGGCCACCGGCAGGTCGAGAAACCGGCTGATCAAATCGAGAGGGGAGTCGCCCTGCTCCATCAGATAGTTAAGGATTCTGTTTTCCGCATCGGTCAGATCGAATACGATTTGTTTTTGAACGGCAGCAGCCTGAGCCATCCAGCCCAAAGCCGCTTCCACATCGGCACTGCATTCGACCAGGGCTGCCTTATTCCGTTTAATCAGGTCGTTGCACCCCTTGGAATGAAGATCGGTAGCACGCCCCGGCACGGCCAACACGTCGCGATTGTAGGAATTGGCCATGTCGGCGGTAAGCAGGGCTCCACCTTGAGGCGCCGATTCTACTACCAGTGTGGCATCGGCCAATCCGGCAATGATCCGGTTTCTGCTGATAAAATTCCCGGGATCGGGTTTTCGTTTGCCGCGAAACTCGGTTAATAACGCCCCCTGCTCTCGGATTTCGCGGGCTATTTGGGCATGTGCCGAAGGGTATAAAAACTCCAGGCCATGCCCCAGTACCGCCACCGTTTGAAGTTTATTCTTCAATGCTGTGCGGTGGGCGCAAATATCTATTCCGTATGCCAGTCCGCTTATTATCAGCGTCTTAGGAAATGACCGAGCCAGGCCGGCAATAATTTCCTCCGTTATGGCCTTACCATATTCGGTTGCACTTCGGGTTCCCACAACAGACAATACCCGGTCGGTATTGTAATCGGTATCACCTCTGGCATAAAGAATAACCGGGGCATCCTCGCACTCGGCGAGTCGTTTCGGATAATTCGCGTCGAGATAGAAATAGGTTTGAATGCCGTGTTTTTGGATGTATTCCATTTCCTTCCCGGCCTCCGACAGTATTTCGGATGTGTGCAGATCGGCCAGTATTTGCGGCCCAATGCCAGGGATTTTTTGCAGTACACTTTTCTTTTCGGTGAAAACCGCTTCGGCACTGCCGGTATAGGCCACCAGCCTGCGAGCCAGTAGTGGCCCGATATGCGGGATTAAATTGAGCGCTATTTTGTATTGAAGCTGAACCGGCATTCCTGTAAAAAGCTACTTCAAGCTGTCCAGAGTATGCAGTAATTGGCCCAATTCGCGTTTGTTCAGGCCGGAAAGACTCACCGGGTGGTATTTGGCCACTTTATCTTTGATCTGTTCGAAGAGGACCAGCTTTTTCTTTCTCCCCCAGAACGACTCCTGGATTTCATACCCCCGAAAAGCATCGGCTGCAATTTCGATAGAATTTTTTTGCTTATTGAAGATACTCATGGAGAAATAGCGTAAGACAATAGAACGTGCATCGCTGCGAAAGTAAATGTAGTTGAGTTCGAGGCGGCTTTCAATAATGCTGCTTACCAGGTACAGCACCACCATAACCACCACGATTTGAACGCGCCCCAAGCCCAGTATCTTCATCCGGGTGGGCATAAAATAGATGATTAAACAAGCGGCAATAATCAACCCAAACAGGGTAAGCATCCGGCGAACCTGGGTTCGCAATACGGTTCTTTTAGTATCGATCAGCATAGTGTGCCTGGCTTAGAGGTTCATTGGATAGAACGTAAAAATAGGGTATTTTGTATTACCGTTTTCTTCTAAAGAAATCCTTGAGCAAATTTTCCGATTCTCCTTCCAGCACCCCCCGGGTTACCTGGGTACGTGGATGCAAAAGGGTGGTTCCGGTAAGACTGTACCCCCGCTTGGGGTCGGAAGCCCCGTAGACCAAGCGGCCGAGTTGTGCCCAAAACAAAGCACCAGCACACATTACACAGGGTTCCAGCGTAACATACAGGGTACATTCATTTAAATATTTACTTCCCAAGTAGTTGGCAGCAGCGGTAATCCCCTGCATCTCGGCATGGGCAGTTACATCGTTGAGTTTTTCGGTCAGGTTGTGAGCCCGGGCAATGACCAGTTGGTTAACCACCACTACCACGCCCACCGGCACCTCATCGGCTGCAAACGACTTTTTCGCCTCCGCCAGTGCCTGCCTCATAAAATATTCATCATTAAGGTATTGCTGTTCCATTCCGAAAATAAACTATCCAAACAACAGGTTCCGTTTCAGGGCTGATTTTTTGCTATCTTCACCTTCTGAAAAATGCTACTTTTTTAGAAATAACGCAGTAAAAATAGAATAAAATGTACAGGACTCATACTTGTGGAGAACTAAATATCAGCAAGGTTGGTGAAATAGTAACCCTAAGTGGCTGGCTGCAACGGTCGCGCGATCTGGGCGGAATGACCTTTATTGATTTACGCGACCGCTATGGAATCACGCAGCTGGTATTCAACATGGATACCAATGCCGAATTGTGCCGGAAAGCCCGAAAACTGGGACGCGAATACGTACTTCAGGTGATAGGCACCGTGGCAGAACGCAGCAATAAGAATCAAAAAATTCCTACGGGCGAAATTGAAATCATTGCCGAAAAACTGGAAATCCTGAACAGCTCGGAAGTTCCGCCGTTTACCATCGAAGACGATACCGATGGTGGCGATGAACTGCGCATGAAATACCGTTACCTGGACTTGCGGCGCAATGCAGTACGGAAAAACCTGGAACTTCGCCACCACATGGCGCAGGAAATCCGCAACTACCTAAGTGCGAAGAAATTCCTGGAAATTGAAACTCCGGTACTCATCAAATCCACTCCGGAAGGCGCCCGCGATTTTGTAGTGCCCTCGCGTATGAATCCCGGACAATTTTATGCCCTGCCCCAGTCGCCCCAAACGTTCAAACAACTACTTATGGTGGGAGGATACGACCGCTACTTCCAGATTGTGAAGTGTTTCCGCGATGAAGACCTGCGCGCCGACCGCCAACCGGAGTTCACCCAGATAGACTGCGAAATGGCCTTTGTGGAGCAGGATGATATTCTGAATGTATTCGAGGGCCTCACCAAAAACCTGCTGTTAAAAGTTAAGAATATTGAATTCGATGGCCCTTTTCCCCGCATGCCCTATTCCGAAGCCATGGAAAAATACGGCAACGACAAGCCCGACATTCGTTTTGGCATGACGCTGCATGAATTGACCCCGCAGGTGAAAGGCAGTGGCTTTGTGGTGTTCGATTCGGCAGAATACGTGGGAGCCATTAATGCTGAGGGCTGTGCCGAATACACACGCAAGCAGCTTGATGAGTTAACCGATTTCGTAAAGAAACCCCAGATAGGAGCCAAGGGTCTGGTATATGTTAAATATCTCGCCGACGGCACCCTGAAATCATCGGCAGACAAATTTTTCGACCAACAAGCCTTAATAGGCTGGGCAGAAACCTTACATGCCCAACCCGGCGACCTGCTGCTGGTGCTTGCGGGCGACCGCGCCACCACCCTCAACGCTTTAAGCGAGCTGCGTCTGGAAATGGGACGCTCGCTGGGGCTTATGAATAAAGAAATGTTTGCCCCCCTGTGGGTCGTTGATTTTCCGTTGTTGGAATGGAACGAGGACAGCCAGCGTTTCTATGCCATGCATCACCCCTTTACCTCGCCATGCAAAGAGGACATTGCCCTTATTGACAGCGACCCGGGTGCCATCCGCGCCAACGCTTACGACCTGGTTATTAATGGAGTGGAAATTGGAGGGGGATCGATACGGATCCATAATGCCACGCTGCAACAAAAAATGTTTACCGCACTGGGGTTCAGCGATGAGCAAGCCCGCGAACAGTTTGGCTTCCTGATGAATGCCTTTAAATACGGAGCTCCGCCCCATGGTGGTATTGCCTTTGGTTTCGACCGCTTGGTGGCCCTGTTCTCCGGCCTGGATTCGATCCGCGATGTAATTGCCTTCCCAAAAAATAACTCGGGTCGCGATGTAATGATCGATTCCCCTTCGACCATAGAAGAACAATTGCTCAAAGATTTGTCGCTGGAAATAAACCTAAAGGCCGAATAAACTGTTCTCCAATAAACACGGTTTTATGGAGAAGATAGCATTGGGAGCCCACCCCTACCTTTACCCGTTACCTACGGTTATTGTTGGGACCCGGACAGAAGACAAACCGAATTTTATTACCGTATCCTTTGTGGGGATTGTGCAACAGCACTCTCCCCCAATGATTTCGGTAACGCTGCATAATAATCATCATACCAGCAAAGGAATCCGGGATACTAAAGCCTTCAGCATCAATATTCCCAATACCCGATTGCTGGCTAAGACGGATTATGTAGGTATGACCTCGGGACTTACGGTTGACAAATCGGAGGTATTCGAATTTTTTGAAGGCCACATAACCGGCTGCCCCATAATCAGGGAAACGCCTCTGAACCTTGAATGCCGACTGATAAAGGAAATTGAATTGGGAGGAGAAAGTGTGCTTTTTATCGGCGAAATCGTAGAAAGCTATTCGGCACGGAAGTATCTGAAACGCGGCATTCCTTACGTACCCAAACTTCGACCCATACTTTTTTCGATTAATACCAACAGCTATTACCGTGTAGGCCGAAAACTGGGAAAGGCCTGGCATGAAGGCCTAAGGATAAAAGAAAAAGTGAGAAAGTTATCCTGAGTCACTTCCAGTAATCCAGGTTGTATTAGTCAGGGTTAATCCAGTTTCAGTACTGCAAGGAAGGCAGACTGGGGCACCTCCACATTGCCTACCTGGCGCATACGCTTTTTACCCTTCTTCTGCTTTTCCAAAAGTTTCCGTTTCCGGGTAATATCGCCCCCGTAACATTTGGCAGTAACATCTTTCCGAACCGCCTTAACGGTTTCGCGCGATATAATTTTGGCTCCAATGGCGGCTTGTATGGCTATATCAAACTGTTGACGGGG
Organism: Bacteroidota bacterium; assembly: GCA_003252385.1. Lineage (GTDB taxonomy): Bacteria > Bacteroidota > Bacteroidia > Bacteroidales > UBA10428 > UBA10428. The sequence goes on from QKEH01000114.1 coordinate 62,380, forward strand.
AATGAGCTCCTTCAGTTTTTCGCAAATACGTTTTCCAAAGGAATAGGCATGATCCTTATGGATCAGCGCTGACAGGGCATCGACCATTTCGCCATTGAGCAGGATGTCGAGCCGCACCAGGTTGGCGCGCTGATACCCGATCTGATGGTAATCGAACGAAGCATACCCTTTGGAAATGGATTTCAGCTTGTCGTAAAAATCAAACACAATTTCCGACAGAGGCATTTCGAAGGTGATCTCCACGCGATCGCTGCTCAGGTAGACCTGGTTCTTCATCACCCCGCGTTTGTCGATGCAGAGGTTCATAATGGGCCCAACATAATCGTTTTTGGTAATAATCTGTGCCAGTATGTATGGCTCTTCAATGTAGTCGAGCAAGGTAGGTGCCGGCATACCCGACGGGTTATGTACATCGATTACTTCGCCTTTGGTGGTATAGGCTTTAAACGATACGTTAGGAACCGTTGTGATTACGTCCATATCGAATTCGCGATCGAGCCGTTCCTGAATGATTTCCATGTGGAGCAAACCCAGAAAGCCGCAACGGAATCCAAAACCCAACGCAGCCGATGATTCCAGCTCAAACACCAGCGAGGCATCGTTAAGCTGGAGCTTCTCCATGGAGTTGCGCAGTTCTTCGTAATCGTCGGCATCGACCGGATAGATACCGGCAAACACCATGGGCTTTACCTCTTCAAAACCTTCGATAGCACTGGTACAGGGGCGCGCTACATGGGTTATGGTATCGCCCACCTTCACCTCACGCGAGCTTTTGATCCCGGAAATGATGTACCCCACATTACCGGCCCGGAGTTCCTTCCGAGGCTCGGTTCCCAGCTTGAGTACTCCAATTTCATCGGCATGGTATTCTTTTCCGGTAGCCACAAACTTCACGTGATCGCCCGGCCGGATGGTTCCATTCATAATTTTGAAGTACGAAAAAATGCCCCGGAACGAATTGAACACCGAATCGAAAATCAATGCCTGCAGAGGGGCTTCCGGATCGCCAACGGGATGAGGAATGCGTTCCACAATAGCTTCCAGAATGGCATCAACTCCCATGCCTGTTTTACCGCTGGCCTCAATAATGGTGTGCCGTTCGCAGCCAATGAGTTCGACTATTTGATCTTTAACATCTTCGGGCATGGCACTGGGCATGTCCATTTTATTGAGTACCGGAATAATTTCCAGGTCGTGTTCAATGGCAAGATAGAGGTTGGATATGGTTTGCGCCTGTATGCCCTGGGTGGCGTCCACGATGAGCAAAGCCCCTTCACAGGCAGCTATGGAACGGGAAACTTCGTAAGAAAAATCGACGTGCCCCGGAGTATCGATCAGGTTCAGGAAATACTTACCATCGGGGCGGTCGTATTCCATTTGAATGGCATGGCTTTTAATGGTAATCCCTCTTTCGCGCTCCAAATCCATATTATCCAGCACCTGATCCTGGAATTCCCGCTCACTCACGGTTTGGGTGGCCATAAGAAGCCGATCGGCCAGGGTACTTTTACCGTGGTCGATGTGAGCGATGATGCAAAAATTCCGAATGTTCTTCATGCGATACCCTTCTAAAGTTAGCCGACAAAGATATCTATTTCGCCTTAATTGCGAAAACCGTGAAACAGAATAAACCCAGCGTAGGCAATGGAAAAAATTAAAATTAGTATACCCCTGTAAGTCTAACAACAAAAAGATTGCAAGAGTTTTCCTCTGCAAAATCTCTATCCCTAAGCAATAGAAACTGACGATAAATCAACGATTAGTCTTCCAAATACATTATCTGGGTTAATTTAAAAATACCCCAAGTTCGCCATGCTCTATTCTCTTAATCATTTACCACTAAGGCAACTTATTCCGACTAAACTTTTAAACCCCGCTTAACCGATATCAACCAAAATAACGGTTAACCTCCAATGTTCAGGGAAGACAGCCTATCCGGCTTTAAAGAACTACTTAGGCAAGCGAGATTACTGGTTCAGGTAATCCATTACCCGAGCAAAGTCGCTCTCCTGACTAACTTTTAAGCGATTTTCGGTTATGAATGCCTTAACCTGAGCGAAACGATCCGGAAAGTTCTTTTTAAAGAAGGATTCTTTCAGTTTGACCCTAACCAACTGATTATTAATAAGGCAGTAATATCGGAAGCCGCTTTTAAACTTTTCGGAATACAAAGCATCGGGTGTTGACAGCTTAATCTTTTCCTTATAGACATACTTCAGGAAAGCCTGTTCGCCGGCACTCAGCACCTGAAGGAATACCCGATCGTGCGAATGGAATCCTGAGTTTTCGGGTTGATAGCACCTAAAGGTTACTCGCCTGCCCAGGTAATCGAGAGAAAAGGAATCGACCACTTCCGAAGGCATTGCCACAATGCGTTTCTGAAATTCGTTATACACCAACAGCTGATGAGCACAAATATCCAAAATGATGGGAACCTGTGGTATTAGCGAACCATCTTTTAGACGTATCGATCCACTGGCTCCGTTGGGCTGCAGGTAGGGATTTCCTTGCACCCGGGCATATAAAATCGGATTTAACCCTCCGACCAGCGAATAAAACCGGTGTTCGGGGTATACCTCCGAAGCCCTTTGCACGTACTGAGCAGAAAGACTTCCTCCAAGGCACGTTAAAAGAATGAGTAAAATCCGGAAATGGGGTCTATTTTGCATCGATAATCTGAATTATTTTTTGAATAACTATGGGCAATCCTTCGCTGGTAAAAGACCGAATATCTACCAGATAGTTTCCTTCTTCATCGGAACTGGAGAAAACATCGCCTGCTGTGTGATTCGGCTCCAGCTGTAGGTCTGAATTCCAATATAAAAGATTCTCGAAAGAGGGCACTTTGGAACCATTAGATCCATTTTGGACAGAAACGGTACAGTTCTCATAGCCAGGTAAAACGTTTTGAACCGAATTCTGCTTCTTCAAACTTTTTCGATATCCGGGGGTGGTATACACCGCCAGCAGTCCTTCGTATGTAAGATTACCGGTAGCATGCAATCCGCTCTGCACCTCAACCCGCTGGATGTCTTTGGTTCCGAGCAGGTACAATTCCTCCGGATGGGAAATCAAAATACCATCCAACAAGACAATGGGGTTATCATACCGTATATTGCTCTCAATGTCGAATATACTTACCTGTGCAGTTCCCCGGGAATATTTATAGCGCACCGAGGGTAATATTTCCCGGGCTATCTCCTCAAAGTTATCCATGTTGACATATTCACCGGGAAATACCACATACGTAGGAACCCCGTAAAAGGGCATTCTGCGTGGATTATCTTCCAAATGAAACTGTCCGTTTTTTACATTTTTGAAGGCGCGCTGAATGATCATCCGTTGGGCTTCTTCATGGAGATAAGTGGTAAATTCTTCGGATTTATTCTGTTCTAATTTATGCGTACCGGAACCCTTGGAAGAATAATAAAACGGATCATCCAATTGCACGGCAAATTCGGTAAATAGTGGTTCACCCCCTCTGCTAACTTTGAACTGAACCGGGCAAGCTCCTACCTCATTGACTAAGAAGGCCCATTTTCCCTGGGTATTGCTTCGGGCTAAGGCTACACTTCCCATGGTGTCTAATACCGCCATAATTACATCCACATTGGAGAAGGGAGCTCCATCCTTATTCAATATCTTCCCGGTAACCAGCATCCCCAAATCTTCGGCCGGAAAGGTGACCTTTCCCGATAACAGCTGGTTATACGTTGGTTCTGCAACAGGCAGGTAACGAGGATAGACCTCGGCCATTTGAGACGATACGCTTTGAATAGCCATAAAATCGAAAGTAGCCTGCACAGCTCCTTGTTCAACAGAATAATACGATGGCATTTTTGATACACATACCGATAAGGGAGTTGCCGGTTGCAGAGAGGCGCCATTAAAATCTAATTCGAACGAGATTTCGGATCGGGAGCGAACCGGAGAGTTTAGGGTACAACGAACTGCCCAATTGTCGGGTTGACAGAGGTATTCCTGGGCATGCACCAAACGCCCCTCAGGGGTGACCACTTGAAGCTCCACCAGTCCGCCCGGTAAATCCACTTGGTGCACACAAACACGAGCGGTATCGGACGCAAACGAGAGGGGTTGATGAACCAACACCTGACCGCGATGCAACATTTTTAGAACCAGCGCCTCGGAAAGGTGGTTTCTTCTGCTAATGACAAAACAACCCGATCCATTCTCCTTAGCCTGCCATTGGATACGGTAGCCCTGACTGAAAACTTCAGGCAGTACATATTCGGTAGCTGTACCTTGGGCGTTCGAGAAAGTGAGCACATATTTTTTCCCCGACTTCGGAGTAAATATCACCTGAGCCTCGCCGTAACTATTGGTAACAAATTCGTCCAAAATCGTATGGTCCGATTCTTCATGAACCGATCCCGTACCATGAGCCCCGTTCACCATAGGGTACTTCAGGAGCACGGTTGTTTCCAGTCCATCGATTAGCATTCCGCCCTGTAGATACACCTGAGGCAGGCAAGGATAATCAATGGTTCGGATGTATTCCCGCGAATCGTATTGATTGTATACATAAACAGGTGTGCTGCTGAATTGCTCATCGCCAAAATTTTTCATCCAATTGGTATACGCCTTCAGTAAGTAGGCTCCGGTTTGTAAAGTGTCGGGGAGTTGCAGTACGGATGTTGCCCGATTTCCTTCCAGACGCAAAACCTTCTGAATAACGGGATGCTCCTCGTTGGTAAGCAACTCCACATAAAGTACCTTGCTAATGCACTCTGCCGGATTACTCTTGGCATAACAAACGGCGCTAAACGGAATGAGCTCTCCGGAGATAAACTGTTTCTGCCCCAACTGAAGGCTCACTTGTTCGGTATAAAGTTTTTCATCAACAGGGATCCCGGCCTTAAGCATACCCGTTATACTCCATCCTAAAACTGCGATATAGAAATATTTACCTATCATAAATTGTATTTGCTGTCAAGTGTTTATAGTCGGGGTTTGTTAATCCAGGTAGCTTCCGCATCATCGGGAATAGGTGCATCCAGGGGAACAGGAAACGCATCTAAATTAAGGTTCAACTCTGAAAATGAACTCAATCCAACTCTACCAACAAAGAGAAGTGCTGAACGCGTACTGATATCGGAGGCAAAGAACACCCCGCATACCGGATACAACTCGTCAGTAATACACATAATATTACCATGTACCTGAGAGGCAACCGGGTCGAACAACCGTCCATCAGAGGAAAGTTGTTCGCGTGCTTCCGAATAAAACCGATAGGCATCGGCAGATATGCTATTTTGCTGCAACTCAAATACTAAACCACAAAATTCCGTCGATATCAGCGATTCGGTCGAATCCATTTCCGGAGTGAACGTTTCCATTACTTGTAACGACATATCAAACATTTCCAGTTCGTCAATCTTAAAACTCTGATACTCGTCGGCATTGGCTATGGGTATGTTACTAAACCATCGGGAACGATAATCGTAAGACGTACGCCCTAGAACTGAACCTATTTGCATAATAATGCTTTTATGCTGTTCCAACGCCCTATACTTATAAAAGTACTTGTTGTTAGTTGCAAGCAAACCCAAGGTGCCTGCATAGATTACCATGGTTTTATCCTCTTCTTCATGGATATTGCCATCTACATCCACCGGATAGGTAATTTTCTTCTCGGCTTTGCAAAACAGCGTGTCAACAGGTGGGCAAGGTTGTATGGTTTGGGGAACCGATTCGAAACTATTGCCATCGGGGGTGTTAATGTGTAAGGTATACGTAGACCCGATGCGAGGAATGTTGCCCGCATGGAAGCTAAGCTTGTATTTTCCCTTGCTTTGCTCTTCATAATAAAAATGGCTCCCATTCTCATCGGTTACATACACCTCGGCCCGGGGCACACCTATGCTTAAAAAATTCCCCCCCGTTTCGGTTACATACGAAAGGGCAATTTCATACGTCTGCAACAGTGTACCAATACTCCCTTCTACACATAGCACAGGAGGCATGGACTCCACCTCAGGCTCAAAGCTTTTATAGCACGACGAGAATATAACCACCAATAGGATCAACCAACGATACATTAGCATTAAAATTTAAGATTATAGGTCAATGAAGGGATGGGAATGCCAATGATGGCTAACTGATAATTGGAATAGGGTTTATAGTTGTTTACGGCAGAAGGAACCTCCTTCCGGTAATAGGTAGAATAGACGTTTTTATGGGCGTATACATTAACAACCGATAACACCCAACTACTCTGACCTCTCTTCTGTTTTTTAAGACTCATTTTCCAGGTGAGAGATACATCCAGACGATGGTAATCGGGCAGACGGTATTTGTTCCGGTCCGAATACACTACAATGGGATTACCGGCCACCCAAATGTAATTCTCCGGATAGGTTACGGGACGCCCGGTGCTGTATACAAAACTGGATCCGAGAGTCAAGCGCTTGGTCAGTTCCAGGTTGGCCACTACCGAAACATCATGGGGCTTATCGTAGTTCGATGTATACCACTCGCCGCGGTTGATGAGTTCTTCTTTGGCTGCCCCGCTGGTTTGCATAAAGGACCGGGAATACGTGTAACTCACCCACCCCGATATACGCCCGGAATTTTTACGCAGCAACAACTCTATCCCGCAGGCTTGCATGGCAGCTGAAAGTACATCCTGCTCAATATTGGGGTTAACTGCCAGGATAGCTCCCGGCTTAAACTCCAGGACATCGGTTGCCCGTTTGTAGTACAACTCTGCCGAAGTTTCGTAGAGGTTGGTTTTACTATTATGGAAAATGCCCAGAGAAACCTGATCGGCAACAGCTGGATGAATATAGCGGTCGCTACTCTTCCAGGTATCCGTTGGCACCAACACGGCAGTGTTGGACAGAATATGAAGATTTTGCCGGGTGCGGCAATAGCCGAGTTTCAGTGAATTAGATACCCCCAACACATAACGTAGCGCCATTCGGGGTTCCCAGCCTGCATAGTTTTTCAACAGCGCTCCGGTTGCATACTCCTCGGTACCCACCCAGGTTGATGAGCTGATACTATCGTTGCTGTAGGTATTTATGGTAGCCGGCCCCAGCGCACTAAAACTGCTGTAGCGTAAGCCCAGGTTAACAGACAAGCGGGGAGTAATCGCATACTCTTCCTGTAGGTAAGCTGCCCAATCGCAGGCGTATGCATCGTCCAATGCAACCGGTTCAATATTAGAATAATCGCCATAGGGTGTCTTGGTGCCGGAACCAATAGTATATTGGTTTACTTCCATACCTGCTTCCATAGAATGGTTAAGCAGTTCCACCCGGGTACGAAAAACCCCTCCTTCCTGATTCATACTGGTTTGCAACGACGATGCGCTATACGAATCACTCTTTTCGACCGTTTCGTTGGTAAGGTTCGTTGAAAATCCATTCAGAAAAAAGGATAACTTATCACTTACGATATAACGAATCTGAGAAGAGAACAAGCGGTTGGTATAGCTATAAATTGCTTCGTCAGCCAGATCAAAATAGTCGCTGCTCTGATACGCAGAAACATTCAACCGGAGTTTTTGGGTGATGATGAAACCCAGTTTGCCGTTCCAGTCGAAAAAATTTGCCGAACTGTTGCGTATATCTTCTTCGGGGATACGGTGTAAGATCCAATCGGAATAAGTGGTTCTTCCACCTATCGCATAGGAAATCCGGTCGTGAACCAATGGGCCCTGCAAAGCAAGTTTGCTGCTAAACAACCCAGCACTGGCATCGCCTTCAAATTCTTCCATATTGCCTTCTTTGAGGGCAATATCCATGTAGGACGAAATCCGCCCCCCATAACGTGCAGCCACGCCACCTTTGTGCAATTCCAGATTTTCAATACTGGAGGCATCTACAATGGAAAACATCCCAAACAAATGGTTGGCATTGTAAATGGGAACGCCATCCAGCATAATCAGGTTCTGGTCGCTACTCCCTCCTCGTACGTTAAACCCCGATGCCAAATCGCCTGAAGATTGCACACCCGGCATTAAAGTCATGGTCTTCATCAGGTCGGGCTCGCCCATAAGTACCGGAATCGAACTAACGGTTCGGGCGTCAAGCCGAACAATGCTCATTTCGGTGCTCATCACATTGGCTTTGGCATTATGGGTAATTACGACCTGATCCAGGTCGATGGTTTTTTCGAACAGCTCAATGTCCAAATTTCCGGGCGAAATCATGTTTAGGGTAACTACCTTAGATTCAAAGCCCACGAAGGCATAATTCACCTCCTGCCTTCCTACCGGAATTTCCAGGGAATAGTACCCCTTAGGGTCAGTAATAATGTTGGCACGGGTACCTTCCACCTGAATCAACACGCCGGGCAATGCCTCGCCCGTTTTGCCATTGCGCACAAATCCATGGAGTTGCGCCTTTTTAAATTTCCCGGCTAACTGGGGTGAGCCGATATCCAAAATTGAGTTGTATTCACTGGGAGATTCGCCACTCATGGTAATCTGATCCTTCATGCTCAGCTGGGAACGTTGCATGAATACCAGGTTCTTTTTACGATAAACCATGTATGCCAGATTGTATTTTACAAGTTCCTCATCCAGGAATTTGAGCAGAGGCTTCAAATTATCCCCGTTATCGAGATATACCTCCTTTAACAGCCCTTCGGTGTAAAAGAACCGGTTCGGGGTAGTCGATTGTAAACGGCTGAGATAGTCCTCCAGCGATGTTTGTTGAGCAACACCGGTTATGAAGAGGTCGGCTACCTGTTGAGCCGAAGCTTGCACGTGTACAGCACTCAGAAAAACAATAACGGGAATCAGCCGAAGTGAACATCTGTAAAAAAAGAACATACTACCACTACCTCCTTCGATTATTAATACATGTTATGGATAAGAGAGTGACCAGCAAGAGGCTGAAAACACGTAGCCAAAAGTAGTACTTTTGTAAAAATAGCATCTCCATGAAAGTGATTCATTGCGATTTTTCCAATCCCATGCACACGCAAGCTGTGATTAACCTGATGAATGCCTACCTGTCCGATGCCATGGGAGGAAAGCTTCCTCTGCTTACCCTAAAGCAGGAAGAGGATCTGATTACCGGCTTACGTGACCATCCGTCAAAACTCGTTTTGCTGGTTGAGGATGAACAACAATTTATTGGCCTGACCAATTGCTTCATCAATTTTGGAACCTTCGCCTGCCGGCCATTTATAAACATTCACGACCTGGTGGTATTACCTGCCTCCCGTGGCAAAGGCGCCGGAAAATTACTGATGCAGGCCATTGAACTGGAAGCCCAACGACTAAACTGTGCTAAAATAACCCTTGAAGTGCGCGACGATAATACCACGGCACAAGCCCTGTATTCGAAAACCGGTTATGGCCACTGCGAGCCCCCGATGCTGTTCTGGGTGAAATACCTGTAAAAATTTCGACTAAACCCCAGGCAGATTGGCTCTGATCTGTTCTCTAAAATCCAATCTAAAACACTCCCAACCTAAGCCCAGAATGGAATCCAATAAAACAATCGTTCCCCTGCCCTGCACCAGTGCCCTGCACCCGCTGAAACGAAAAATACCCTATGGCTGGGATCTCAACCTTTACCGGGGTTGCGCGCACGACTGCATCTATTGTTATGCCAGACACCAGCACCCCCATTCCGAGACTCACGATTTTGAAACGATTTATGCTAAAACCAACCTGGCAGAAGTATTGGATCGCGAATTGAGACGCCCGGGGTGGAAGCGGGAAATTATTAATATTGGAGGGGTTACCGACAGCTACCAACCCGCCGAAGCCGAACTTAAACTGATGCCAGAGGTACTTCGGGTGCTGATCCGGCATAAAACACCTGCCATAATTTCCACCAAATCCACCCTGGTGTTGCGCGATATCGAACTGATCGACCGACTTTCGCACTTAACATACATTAACGTTGCTGCATCGGTGGTTACCCGCGATGAATCGATACGAAAATTTATTGAACCCGGTGCCAGTGGCGCCGACAAGCTTTTTGAAGCACTGCATGAATTTCGAAAAACCAACGCTTCGGTGGGGTTACATGCCATGCCCATTATCCCTTTTCTAACCGATAGTTATGAAACCATAGAAACCCTGTGTGCCGGAGCCCGTGCAGCAGGAGTCCACTATATGCTTCCGGGGGTGATGTACCTTCGGGGAAATACCCGAAAAACCGTTTTCGATTTTTTCCGCAGAACCTTCCCTGATCGTTTCGAAGCACTTCAGGCATGTTACAAAAAAGGTGGTGCCGATAAAAACTATAAGGATCAGTTGTACCAACAGGTGGTGAATCCGCTTCGCAAGAAATACGATCTTTCCGGAGACTACAGCCGCATTATTCGGGAAAAAATGCACAAGCCCGATCCAACCCTTTTTTAAACACCTAACTTTACCTCCATGGAACCGCATACACCCGTACCCGACCCACAGCTTCTAATGGACCTGATCAAAACGCCCATGCCTTTTGGAAAATACCAGGGGCGACCACTCTATACATTGCCTGAGCCCTACCTGGTTTGGTTTAAGCAGAAAGGCTTCCCGAAAGGCAAACTGGGCATACAGCTGGAAACGCTGTATGAAATAAAACTCAACGGATTGGAATACCTGCTTAAGCAACTGGCATCAGGAAATCATGGGATCGGAGGAACAGAAAACAAATAACCTTAAAAATATAAATCAGTCCCCAATATTACCAAACCATCACACCAATTTTTGCGTATTTACATCATAATGCATCCTTTTTTAAAGGGGCACATGTGAATATTTTACGTTTTTAACGTGTATCTTTGCACAAAATATCAATTTATCAGCTATGAGCACGCCAGACAAGAGATTCTGCGAGAAAAGTGGCCGTGAGTGCTATGGCGATACGGATTTGCCCCTGCTCTTTGATGTTAGCCGGAGGCTGAACAACATTCGCAATATTAAGGAAGACCTGGACACGATTCTCGAAATAATCGCCCGGTACCTAAATGCCGAACGAGCCATCATAACCATTCTCAATCGCGAAAGTTCCAATATCTTCATTGAACGTGGTTACGGACTCAGCGAAGAAGCCAAAGCCCGGGGTGTTTACAAAGTGGGCGAAGGGGTGATTGGCCGTGTGGTTAAAACAGGAAAACCAGTGGTTATCCCCAAGATACTGAAGGACGACACCTATCTGAACCGCACCAAATCGAAACTGCTCACCTCCGATCGCCGGCACATAACCTTTATTTGCGTGCCTGTTATGGTGGAAGATACCATCACCGGAACGCTAAGTGTAGATATGGCGTTTGATGAAAAAGCCAATCACGATGCCATAGTGCGGCTGCTCAACATTTTGGGCAGCATGATCGCCCAATTCGTACGTATCCGTCAGGATCGGCTGGAAGAAATTGAACGGCTCAAGGAGGAAAATTTAAAACTCCATACCGAATTAAAAGGGAAATTTATTCCGGAAAATATGGTAGGCAATTCCGGCAAAATGCTGGAAGTGTATAAGCTCATCGAACGGGTGGCGGCCACCAATGCCACGGTACTTATCCGGGGCGAAAGCGGCGTGGGGAAAGAACTTATTGCCGATGCCATTCATTACAACAGCCCCCGAGCCGATATGCCCCTGATTAAGGTAAACTGCTCGGCATTGCCCGAAAGCCTGATTGAAAGCGAACTCTTTGGCCATGAGAAGGGTGCATTTACCGGAGCCGATCGTCAGCGCAAAGGCCGTTTCGAACTGGCAGAGGGTGGGACTATTTTTCTGGATGAAATAGGTGATTTGCCGGCCCAGACCCAGGTGAAACTTTTACGAACCTTGCAGGAAAAAGAATATGAACGTATTGGCAGCGGAGAATCCATAAAAGCTAACGTGCGAATTATCGCTGCCACCAACCGCAACCTGGAGCACTTAATTGAAAAAGGCGACTTTCGCGAAGACTTATTCTACCGCCTGAATGTATTCCCGATATTCATGCCGCCATTACGTGAACGTATCAACGACATACCCAGCCTGGTAGATCATTTTATCCAAAAGTGCAACCAGGAAAACGCGACCAACATTAAGCGTATTTCGTCGTCGGCTATTGATATGCTGATGGTATATCATTGGCCCGGAAATATTCGTGAGTTGGAAAACTGCATTGAGCGCGCTGCCATAATGAGTGTCGACGGGGTGATTCGTGCCAACAACCTGCCCCCCACCCTGCAGACCGCCGATTCCTCCAATACTCCTACCAAAGGCACACTCCATGCTGTTCTGGAACGGGTGGAAAAGCAAATTTTGGTAGAAACCCTGGTGCAAACCCGCGGTAATATGGCTAAGGCATCAGCTCAATTGGGCATTACCGAACGCATTATTGGGTTACGTGCAAAAAAATACGATATTGATCCCCGTCGTTTTAAGCGATAGTTGCTACGCTACCATCAGGGTTCCTCTGGTATCGCCACACCGTATAGAAGGATCCTTGCATAAGGTATAGCGACAGACAACAAAGTTAAAGACACGGCTCTCCTGGCTTATCGACCCCTACTAAAAGATAATTCCCGGCTATGACGTGTATGCTTGCGCATCATCTTTCCGACTCACCGGACTGGATCGACAATGAAAACCATCGGGTCACGTTCAGAAAGCGGTCGTACAGCCGCAGTTCAAAGGGCTCTGCTATCGGCATTTTTTGAGTAACGGGTTCCGAAGCAGCTGCACCATTGATTCGAATGCATGTATCGGAAGTGTGCACCTCGGCATACAACCAGTCTTCCTGAGAACAAATGGTTAACTCTTGGCCGCGAGCCTCCCATTTTATTTCTGCCTGGGAACCCTCAAAATCGGTGTACTGACTCAAATTACCCGGCGAGACTTCTTTAAAGCGTTTTTTTACCCGATCAACCGGAGTGCCTTTCACCTGGATGAAAGCCGGATGAATACACCCCATTCCCTGCAACGCCAGCAATTGTAAATGGCCAACCAGCAGAGGGTCGTTACCGGTAATCAGAGCATGTATGGCATCCACAGCCAGAGCATCACTTCCGGCCAAAATCAGCCGCATGTTCATTTGCACCTGAGGCAGGAGGTACGAGTTCCCCATACCAGCACCCGGAAACGGGCCATATTGCGCTCCCTGAATCCCATCGGTAATTACATAATCAGCAGGCCGGCAAAGGTAATAATCGTGAATCCACTGATCCAGCGGTTTTACGCTCCCTTTGAAGTCCCAATGCGGAATCATCTGCCAGCGCCCCGATTGGTCGGAAGCCACAACCTTAGGGCCATTGCCATACATGCGAACCGGTGTGGCACCTATCCCCAGATTTTTAACTGCCCCGGTTATGCCGGTCAAGAAATGGGTTTTCAACACCGGCAGGCTAATCAGCACCTGTGCCTTGTAATAGATATTGTTCAGATAGTACCGCGGATGCAAAATGTACTGACCTTCAGGCAGGGCAACCAGAATTTGATCGGTAGCAGCCGAATCGTACCAGGCACCTGCAAATTCATCGAGAAGAATTACGGAATCCAGGCCCGTTATTCGGCCATATCCCAAACGATTGAAATTCTCGCGTGTATTATCCAAACCGGAAGCTTCCAGGAGAACCAGCATTCCGCTTTTATTGTGTTCGCGTACTAAATCCACCACCGACTGGATCACCCGATAATCGGTGGCCACGCCATTGGCTTCGGGAGGAAAATACCGCTCACTTCCGGACACCCCATCGCGCGCACCAATCATATTGGGCTTAAGCACCACCGTATCACCTTCGTGTATCAAGGTATCAAAACCGCCTGACAGGGTCACTGCCTGGCGAATAAGATTTGTTATCTCTTCCTGTCCAATCCAACAGGCAGAATCCTTCTCTGACTGAACCACGGCCACACAAGCCTTGTATCCATTACCCTGATTCGGCTCGTTCCGAAGTAAATCAGCTGCCTGCCGACGTTGTTCCCCTGTCTGCGAACGGGCTACCCATTCCTTAATGGGAGAACCGAAGACCATCATCGTAATTACTCCCAACCCACAAATGCCATACACGGTATAGTGTCCTCTGCGATGAACAGACAGGTTTTGGGTTACCTTCCTGAACCATCCGCGGAATAATCCTGCTCCGCAAATCCAAAGCACAAAAGCGGAAGCCAGTGGAAAACTTGCCCGCATGCAAGGATATGCAGCCCGCTGCGGTTTGGGCAGTACCCTGATGAGAAACCAAAGTAAAGCCGCAGCCCCTATCAGTGCTGCATAGTATCGGGTTGTTGTAAATCTCCGGTATGGAAGGGTGAGAAATTGAAGAAAAGTTTTCATAGTAAACAGTGAAGCTAATTTGGCCTGCAAGGTAGCCACTGTCCCCACTCAGGTCGTCCGGAAACCGGTTTTCGAACCAAATACCTGACAAAAATTAAGGGCGACCGGCGAAATCCGTTACCGAAAACTATCATCCATACTATGAAAGTCCACACCAAGGTTTAACGGCTCCCCCGCCTATCGATCTCCCAACAGATTATGGTTATCGGCTGAGGGTTTTAAGTAATTTTCTTCGATAACGCGACTGTTTGTAAATCTTGAATACCATTTTAAGAGGGTCGCGAAGCAAATTCACGTTGGTTTCCTCCCGGGAATCCTGCCAATAAATGGGCACTTCGTGAACCTTCTTACCGAGCACCTCGGCCACCATAAGCATTTCTGTGTCGAAAGCAAAACTGATCTCTCTGAGATAGGGCACAATATGGCAGGCACTGGATGCAGTGAAGGCTTTAAACCCATTTTGGGTATCGGAATAATCGATCCAGAGCAACACTGAAACTACCAGGTTGTACACCCAGCTGCTAAACTTTTGCTTGAATCCCCGGTTGACTACCGACGATTGCTCGTGCCAACGACTCGATATACTTATATCATACCCGTTGAACAATGGAGCTATCAGGCTTCCGGTGAGCCGTAAATCCGACGATACATCCGCATCGGTGTAGAGCAAAATATCGTCAGGAGCCATGCCGTTATTCGCAATGCAGCGAAAGGCCGAAACAACAGCTCCCCCTTTTTGGGAGCTCTGAGCTATGGAGGGGTTCATTTCGTGCAGAAACCATACTGCCACCTTTCCGGATTGTAACAGGCCCGGGTAGTTGCCCTCCAGATACACCTGAGCCAGCAGTCCCGACTGGTACGTAAAATCACCATCGTCGACCAATATGAGTTTCCAGAAAAATTTCGGGTTCCACTGCTGCAATTCCTCCAACTGGGCAATTTTTACCCGGAGAAAATCTTCGCCATGCGGATTCTCCTTCGATTTAGGGAACAACCGCTTGTGCTCCTTAAACAGAGGAACTACAAAATAGAGAGTGACCTGCTGTTCCGGAGCCAGTTGAGCCAGCTTTTGTTCCGACTCCTCCAGGTAACGTTGCAACGGTCTTAAGGGGGGGATAAAAACAAAAATATGGTTTAACGCAAAATTGACTGTTACGTTAATCAAAATGGCTGCAAACTGGCACGTCAGAGGCGAAACCCCGTAGTATCGCACCAGCAACCAAGTTTGAAAAAGGGTTAGCAACAACGATACCGACCGAAACAGATAGTACAGCGCCAACTGGCTTTTAATATTCCTCGAACGGTTCTCAAAGGTCCAATACTTATTCATCAGGAAGGTAAGCAGGGTCACTACCAGAAAGGCGACACTCTGTCCCACCAAATAATGCCCGTTCAGCGATACGTAAAGCAGGTAGAATATACCGATGTGGAGGGCGGTATTAATAAAACCCACCACCGAGAACCGGAAAAAACGAAAGAGTATTTTTTGTTTGTGTTTCACGAGACTCTAATTTCTGCAGGTTTGATATGAAATGTGCCTCCGGAATGCGGGATACGACCGGTCGAACAATCAAATGCAAGTTCCAGGGTGCTGGGATAAAGATGATCCTGCCTGAAATCAAAGAGCTGCTCTGACTGGCGGTTAATCCCTGAACAGAGCCGAAAGATTGTATTTATATTATTTCCTGATACGCTGCAAATGGGAAAGGTAACGCCCCTGCCGAAATCCACGCCTCCTGGGCATATAGTCTGCGTGAATCGGTTGGTACAACGAAAAACCAATTCAGACATCGAGCAATGTTTATTATCCAAGTTCAATGAATGAAAATTTTGATAGCCTGTGCAGTTAGCATTCAATTCAAATGATGCCTATCTAAGTTAAAGAATTTGCATCTTACAGGCAATACCGTCTTTTGGTTTATCCCAGATTAACCCACATTATTCATAGGACGAAGAATAGCGATGATTTGACGCAGTGGCTTAGCTCATGAAAAAATCCGATATCATTTTTCATCAAAAACAGGGAAGAAAAGTCAAATAACTGGGCCATTATCGGCATGAATATAACTGCCAACCGATGCATTTTGTATTTTTTTTACGACAAGGCATACCTCTCCCATGGGGGATTGTGCATCAGCCTTATTGGAGTAAAAGTTCCCGGAGTAATTCCTGGTGAGTGAATGCCTTTGAAAACTGGTAGAAAATCCGCCTTTTCGTTTTTTTGATTGTAGCTCCTACCTTGAGCAACGAGACCCTGATGGTATCAACCTGCCATTTCATGGCTGCCGTGAAT
>QKEH01000065.1 GCA_003252385.1 Bacteroidota bacterium
CGCTGACGCCCCAGAAAGGTAATCTCGATATTGATTTTCAACTCACGGGTAAAGGTTCCGAATCGCCTTACTACCAGGTGAATTACAGAATGCAGGACGCCGTATTGCGCGATGACCGGAGCCGCACCAAACTCGAAGCCTTTACCAGTCAAGGCACTATGAGCAACGGAAAATTCAGGAACCTGGCTTCCACATCGCTCCGTATTGATACGCTGCACTGCAACTCAGGCGGCAGCCATTTGGAACTTTCGTGCCGTATGGATAACTTCAGGTCACCCACCCTTCGGGCGGCCATTCATGGCGACCTGGAACTTGGCATGCTGTATCTGATTCCCGGACTGGCCGATAAGATGATCCTGGGTGGCCGCCTTCGCGGTTCGTTTCAGCTTAGTGGCAGCCTTCCGTCCTTCTCGAACCTGCGCCCACGGCACCTGAAACAGGTTACCGCCTCCGGTGCTGTAGAGTTTCAGCAGGCGACCTTTGAATCCAAATTGGCCCAGTTCCCTGCCACTGAAATTAGTGGCACCTGCCGTATTAAAAGTCTGACCGAACTAGAGCTAAACGATGTAGAAATGCAAACCGGCAAAAGCCGCCTGCACCTGACAGGCAAACTGGTCAACCTGCCATTTATGACCACCCAAAACACCATAATACCGGAAATCTACGGAACCATTCAGGCCTCCGAATTCTATGTGGAAGATTTCATAAGCCGCTCCGACAGTTCACAGGAAACGGAATATACCCTGCAATTTCCCGATTCAATACGGGTAACGGGCGTCATTCAGCTGGATCGGTTCCATTACGGACGTTTCGAAGCCAGTCAGGTAACCGGTCAGATTCACTACACCCCGGACGAATTACAGGTAAGCAACTTCTCGATGCAAACCATGACGGGGAGCCTGTCCAGTAATTTTACCATTCGCCAATCCCCCGATCGGATCACCACCACCTGTGCCGTTCAATTCAAACAGGTTGATATCCGGGAACTTTTCTACGAATTACTCATAATTACCTGAAAGGCAATTTATCGGGGATGGCGCAGGTAGATGCCGCCTGGACCAATCGTTTGGAAACCTTGAACGACCAACTCAGGATCCATGCCAAACTGGGGATCGATCAGGGCGAACTGATCCAATACCCAACCCTGATGTGCCTATCGGATTTTATTGCGGTGGAAGAACTGCAGGACATCCATTTCGACCACCTGGAAACGGTAGTCGATGTGGCGAACGAAAAGGTGTTCATAGGTCCCACCCGGATCAATTCGTCAGCCCTTACGTTAAATGCTTCCGGCGAGCACGATTTCCAGAATCGCTATACGTACCGCTTCCAGGTTTACCTGGCCGATGTGTTGTGGAAACGTGCCCAACGCAATAAACCGGTCAATACAGAGTTTGGTTATGAGGTAGACAACGAAGATCATGGCATGATGATTCCTCTGAAATTAACCGGTATCGATACCAGTTTCCGTGTCAGTTACGACCGGGAAACCGCCCGTATCAACCTGAAGGAAAAACTGAATCAGGAACGGAACACCTGGAAACAGCTGCTGGAAAAACCCGGTGAAGCCGAAAAAGTATCCGGTGAACAGCCGATTTTAGAAACCGATGAAAGCCAAGCCGGGGAAAAAGCGCACATCCTGAAAAAAACACAGGAGAAAACCAAATCGTCCGAACCCGAATTTCGCGTAATATGGGATGACGAATAACCCCCATCCAACGACATTATGAACATTTATCGAAAAAAAATAACCTGGAAACTGCTCCTGCTGCTCAGCGCCGTACTAATTGGCATGGGCTCGTTGTGGTATACCAACACGTTGGTGGAGAAATTGTCGAAGGAAGAACGAAAAAAGGTAGAACTTTGGGCCAAAGCTACCAGCCTTATTCCCAAAGAAGGCATTGAAGGAGAGAGTCTGGATTTCCTGTTTTCGGTAGTTCAGTTCAATGAAACGGTTCCGGTTATTCTGGTCGATTCCGATACCAACATCATCATGCACCGGAATATCGATACGGTCAGGAAAGGAGGGCAGGCCTACCTGGAAAATCTGTTGTCTGAAATGATTGCTGAGAACAAACCCATTGAAATACCCTACCTGCCCGGCAAGAAGCAATACATCTACTACAGCCCTTCCACCATACTCACTACCCTCAGCTACTATCCCTTCGTACAGCTGGGGGTCATCCTGCTGTTTATTGTGATGGCCTATCTGGCATTCAGTTCGTCGCGCAAGGCCGAGCAAAACCAGGTTTGGGTAGGCCTGTCGAAAGAAACCGCACACCAGCTGGGTACCCCCATTTCTTCGCTTATGGCCTGGCTCGAACTGCTGAAACAAAGCCATACCGACCCGGTATTGCTCAACGAACTCAATAAGGATGTTAAACGCCTGAGTAAAATCACCGAGCGTTTCTCCAAGATTGGAAGTCAGCCGGTCCTGAGCCAGAATAACGTGGTTGAACTGGTACAAAACACCATGGAATACCTCAGAACCCGCACCTCCGACAAGGTTCAGTTCGAACTGATTACACTTGAAACCACCCTCATCATTCCGTTAAACCCACCATTGTTTGAATGGGTGCTGGAAAACATCTGTAAAAATGCCATCGACGCCATCGAAGGCGAAGGAAATATTACAATTCGAATTGAAAACCAGAAGGATACTGTTGGCATCGATATCGCCGACAATGGCAAGGGCATTCCGAAGTCGAAACAAAAAACCATATTCAAACCCGGATACACCACCAAAGCCAGAGGCTGGGGACTGGGTCTGTCGCTGGCACGACGAATTGTTGAGGAATACCACAAGGGTCGTATTTTTGTGGCCGAATCGGATGCCGATGTAGGAACCACCATGCGTATTGTCTTAAAAAAACACCTTCGATAGCCATGGCTTTAACCAAGCAATACGGACTACCCAAAACTGAACGCCTGCACCTGAAGAAGGAAATAGACACCCTCTTCGAAGGCGGCCGTTGGGAACGGGGCGACCTCTTCCGGATGGTCTATCTGCGGGTGGCTTCAAAGGCAGAATTTCCCAATCCGAAAATGATGGTTAGTGTCCCCAAGAAGAATTTCCGCCGGGCCGTAGTGCGAAATCTCCTGAAACGCCGCACGCGCGAGGCATACCGGCTCCATAAACACCTGATGGCCGATGCCTCGTCCCATTCCGGCGATACCCTGCACATCGCCTTCCTGTACTCCGTTGGTGAAGTAAGGTCGTATCAGGAGGTGGAAAAAGACATCATCCATCTTCTTGGCAAACTCGTAAAAAAGTGCGCCAAAAAGCCGGATGGCGTATGCTAAGCCAGGTACTGCAAGCAACCGGACTGACTGCATCCGCATGAACCTACCCGTTCGCAATAGCTCCCGCCAGAAACAAAAAGGATACTTCTCCACCGAAAAAAATTTTTCTTACTGTAACTTTCGAATCTGTAAGGGCGTCCTACGATCGAATCAGTAACTCAAATGACAGTACCCGAATACAATCACAGTGTGCATGAATATGCCGACCGGCTTTTTCGTTTTGTGCTAAAAAACCTGCGCAACGAAGAAGCTGCCAACGACATCATTCAGGATACTTTTGAAAAGCTGTGGCGAAGGCATCCGGACGTAACGTATTCCAAAGTGCGCTCGTACCTGTTCACCACCGCCTATCATACGCTGGTGGATTACACCCGCAAGCAACGGAACGTAGCAGAACTGGAACAACTGGAAAGCCTGCAATCAGGTGACCATAAAGACCATTTCGATCTGAAAAAGCAGCTGAACGAAGCGCTGGCTAAAATTCCCGAAATACAACGAACCGTAATTCTTCTGCGCGATTACGAAGGGTATAACTACGAGGAAATTGGTGAAATTACCGGGCTTTCTGCCAGTCAGGTTAAAGTTTACATCTATCGTGGAAGGCTGGCTCTGCGGAGACTCATTGGCAACCCTGAAGTATTGGTATAAACAGAAAAGCAATGATCATCAACCGAAACAATTACGAGGCCTATCTTATCGACTATCTGGATCAGAATCTGGATGAAGCGATGATGCAAGCCGTGCGGGCTTTTCTGCTGAGTAACCCCGACATTGCCGATGAACTGGAGAGCCTCAATACTGCTGTTCCGGCTCCGGAGTTGCATTCTGCGGTATGTATTTCCAACCTGCAGCGCAGTTTTAGCGATGTAGCGCAGATTTCCGCCCATCATTTTGAGGAATTCTGCATAGCCTGGCACGAGGGCGATTTGGATGCTCAAAGCCAGGAAAAACTAGCAGTCTATCTGCAGGAACACCCCGAAACTGCCCCAACCTTCAAGCTCTACAAAGCCTTGCATTTGGTGCCGGATACCCATGTACAGTATCCCGATAAAAGAAATCTGCTGCAGCCCTTGGTTATTCCCTTGTACAAACGCTATCGTTGGGCAATAGGAGTAGCTGCATCTTTGCTTCTGGGTACACTGGTAATAACTACCCGCCAGCCTTCCGCAGAAATTGCCGTTGCACCCCGGGTAGCTGAACGGGTTCAACCCAAACCCCGCAGGGAATACGCACCCGCTCCACAAGCCCAGGAAACTGCCAACCCGCAAAAGACGGAATCAGGTACCTTTCGGTTAGCAAGCGGGATTCATCGTGAGGCCAGTCCTACTCAAGCGGAACTGGAAACGGCACCCCTCGCCAGCCTCACCCCCATTGCTCCGGAAATGAAAAGTACCCCCAACCCCATACCCACCATCACCATGCATCCTGCTAAAACGGTAAGTCCAGTTACCCGGGCATCCATTCCCAACATTACCCTGAAAAGGGTATCGCGCCTTTCGCAAATGGCCATGCGAAAGACCAACAGAAAAGACCTGTTGTGGGAGGCTTTGGATGCCGGCGTACGCGGATATAACCGGATTACCGAGAATGAACTTGCTCTTTCTACCGCACGAAACCAGGAAGGTAAAATTACCGAGTTTGCCCTTCATGCGGGAAAATTAGACGTATCACGAACCATGAATACCAATGCATTAAACTAAAACCATGAAAACAATACGAATACTATCTACCACCGCCATTTTACTTTCGTTGAGCTGCTGCACAGCCTTTGGTGCCTACCGCTTACAGGACGAAACCATTGATAGTATGGCTATAGCACCAAACGATCAGGACAGTTCCTACAGCAGTCTCCCCGCTTTAAATCAGGAAAAGGAAGTGACCACCAAGGGCGACACTACTTACATCAGCTTCGGAAAGAAGAAAATCCGTATTATTGAAAAAAACGGCACCACCGATGTCAAAATCACCGACAAAGAAGAAGGCGATGACGAACACCTTGACTGGGCCACCGATGAAGAATGCGAGGATCTGTTCTCCGATAAAAAGGACACAAAGCCCTGGCAGGAATTCAAGGGACACTGGTCCGGAGTGGAATTTGGTTTGTGCAATTACATGACCCGTTCCAATTCGCTCCAACTCCCCGATGAATACGATTTTATGAACCTGCGCACCGGACGTTCCTGGAACATCAACCTGAACTTTGCCCAACAAAGCGTGGGCTTTGGATCGGACCGGATCGGACTGGTAAGCGGTATGGGGTTGGAAATAAGCAATTACCATTTTACCAGCGACATCCCTATTGCCATGATCGATGGAAAAATAGCGCCCGATTCGGTAAATGCACGGGATAATCGACTTAAAAACCGTTTTCAAACCACCTACCTTACCGTTCCTCTGATTCTGGAATGGCAGTTTACCGGAGGTGAATACGACGACCGCAGTTACCTGGGAGTTGGTGTGATTGGAGGGGTCAACCTCTTTGCCAATACCCTGATGAAGTATGTGGAAAACGGGGATAAGAAGAAAGAAAAAATAAGCGGTAAGGGCTATTTTTTACCTCCGGTGCGCTATGCCTTCACTGCCCGCGTAGGTTTTAAAGCCCTGAAAATGTATGCCAATTACTACCCCATGAGCCTGTTCCGGAAGGACAAAGGACCCGAACTGTATCCATTGGCAGCGGGGTTGGTACTCAACTTCTGATGGTATCGAAATCTTCACAATCATGAAATTCAGAACCACGAGCCGCAACGGTTCGTGGTTTTTTGTTTGCCTTCAACCAGTTATTGTGAGCTGTTTCGCTTTGAACTTTGCTATTACATCACCATCTTCACCGTAAATACGGGTTCCTATGATCAACAACATAACCATTTACTGTGCTTCGAGCCGTCACTCCCCCGAAAAATACCTGTCTGCTGCCCGCGAACTGGCCGATATCCTCATAGACCAAAACATTGGACTGGTTTACGGAGGCGGAGCCGTGGGCCTCATGGGCTGTTTGGCAGATCGATTTCTGGAGCGGGGCGGCCGGGTGCGGGGAATCATTCCAGAATTTATGGTGAAAGTAGAATGGGCGCACCCCGGAGTAACCGACATGCTCATTGTACACAACATGGCCGAACGCAAGCACCGGCTTATGGACGATTCCGATGCCATTATTGCCCTGCCCGGCGGCACCGGAACCCTGGAAGAACTGATTGAGGTACTGGCTCTGAAACGTTTGGGCAAATTCCTGAAGCCCGTTGTCATGCTAAATACCGACGGCTTTTACGACCCCTTAATCGCCTTTTTCGAAACCATGGTTCAGGAGCGCTTTCTTCGTCGCGAGCATCTCGATGCCTACCGTTTGGTGAATCATCCTTCGGAAGTTATGGAAGCTATTCGAAACACACCTCTGTGGAGTGCCGATGCCATTGACCATGCTCCGGTGTAAACAACCCACGTATTGCCATGAACCGAACACCCCCGGTCGTAAGCAACCTGTTTTTATAGAAGACAGCTTAAAGAACTATCGGCCTTGGCTCTGCCTTTTATAAAAATTTTTCCAGTGGATTATCCATTCACTACAAATACGTTAAAAGGTTCTTCCTTTTGGTATGATAATCGCTCATTTTAGCAGGGCAAACGCATCACTTTTTCGGCATAATTTTTGACATTTGGGTGGCGAACCAATACAAAAACTATGAAAACAAAACTCCTGGGTCTGGGCCTGCTGATGCTATGCTGCCTGGGTTCCTCCCCGAATTTAAACAACCCCTCGCAGTACTTTCCGGTGCTCATGCACCCCGAGGATTTGGAACAAAGTGTGAAATACCTTCCGGCACGGGATATCGAAAACCCCGGCAAAATCTACTACAAGGATCAAACCATCTATCTGAACGAAAAGTACAAAGGCATCCATGTTATTGATAACAGCGACCCCAACCATCCCCAAAACGTAGCCTTTATCAACATTCCCGGCTGTATCGATATCGCCATCAAAAACCACAATCTGCTGGCCGATAACGCCACCGATATGGTTTCCATCGACATCTCCAACCTACAGTCGCTGCGGGTCACCGAACGCATCAAAAACGTGTTCCCGGAATTAACCCCCCCCGACCTGGACTATCTTCCTTATATGTTTGAAGCAGCCAACCGTCCTGAAAATACGGTAATTGTTGGCTGGGAACTGTACACCGAATAACCTCGACTCCTATGAAAAAAACTTTTCTATTCCTGATAATTATTCTGCTGGGAGCATGGGCTTGCAGCGAAAGCAGCCTGGACTATTCCGCTTCCAACAATGAGAATGGATCATGGACGGGCGATGATGGGCAAAACTCTGGTACTGCCGGTTCACTGGCACGCTTTGCCATTTCGGAAAACTACCTGTACACCGTCGATTTGTCCTCCCTGAAGGTGTATGATTTACGAGATGAAACCAAACCGGTATTTGTTCGCGAAGAAACCATCGGTTTTGGCATTGAAACCATTTTTGCAAAGGACAACTACCTGTTCCTCGGCTCGCGCACCGGGGTGTACATTTATAGTATTTCCGATCCGTCCCATCCGCAACAACTGTCAATCTTCCAACACCTGTACAGTTGCGATCCGGTGGTGGTATCGGGACACTACGCTTACAGTACCCTCAACTCTGCCGGTGCTTGCGGACAGTCCCTGAACGAGCTTGATGTTATTGATGTTTCGGATCCAAGTAACCCGGTGTTGGTTAAGAAGTTATCCATGGTTTGCCCAAAAGGCCTTGGGGTAAGCGACTCCTTGCTTTTTGTATGCGACGACGGGCTGAAAATATTCAGCATTGCCGAACCTGAAAACCCGGTATTTCTGAAACAGCTCGCAATAGGAGCCGTGGA
>QKEH01000104.1 GCA_003252385.1 Bacteroidota bacterium
AACATTGCGAGATGTATGGAAGGGTTTAAAGAAGTCAGCCGAGGCCATAGTAGCTTCTAACGATTAAGGAGTGAAGGGCTGAACCTAAGATTAAAGATAGGATACATTAGTTGTAAAATGGAAGTAGTAGCAGAAAAGCGGGTTTCGATGCCCGAAGCCCATTTCGGAAGTACTGTTCGGAAGACAGGAGGTATGTAATGAGCGCCACAAACCAGTTATGGACGAATGTCAATGCTATCACATTGCCGGACAATTTGACAGCATATGCAATTTACTTTTCCCAAAAAGCACTTCGATGCTTTAGGACTTGTTTCAATACTCGATCATTTGGTTAGGAAATGACGAATACTTAATTTTAGGAACCTCCGTATACGGAACCGTACGTATGGTGGTGTGAGAGGTGTAGGGCGTGAGCCCTACTGCCTACTCGATTCTCCCTTACATTGTGAATTTCTGAAAAATGCACTAAGTTTAAAGCAGAGCAAACAACCCGACATGAGGTTTGTTATACCTTGAAAGCAAATTTAACATGAGCCTACTCAAAGAAAAACTTACTGAAAAAATTGAAATCTGGCGCCCTCGTATTAAAACGCTCGCCACGCAATATGGTGAAACTGTGATTGATCAGGTTACCATAGGTCAGGTCATTGGTGGTATGCGAGGGATCAGAAGTCTGATAACTGACATTTCTTACCTCGATCCGAATGAGGGCATTCGCTACCGCGGATATACCCTGGAAGAAGTTTTTCAGAAGTTGCCCAAACCTGCCGATGCCGAGATGCCCTATGTGGAAGGATTGGTTTTTCTTCTTTTAACCGGGGATATTCCGACTGAGGATGAAGTAAATGATGTGATGGATGAGTTTCGGAAACGACGTATACTGCCCCGGTATGTCTATGAAGTGATTGATGCTTTTCCGGAAAATAGTCATCCCATGGCTATTTTCTCTACGGCAATCCTGACCATGTCGCGCGAGTCGTTTTTCAATGTAAAATATCAGGCAGGTATTCCAAAAACCGATTATTGGGAACCAACCTTCGAAGATGCTTTGAATCTTTTGGCTAAACTCCCGTCAATTGCCGCGTACATTTATGCCAAATTGTACCGCAACGGGAAGATGGCGCCCTGCAATCCAGAACTGGACATGGCAGGGAATTTTGCTCATATGATGGGAATAAATAAGCCATACGACGATGTATCGCGCCTGCATTTCATACTTCATGCCGATCATGAAAGCGGAAATGTAAGTGCACACGCAGGACATTTGGTGGCCAGTTCGCTCTCCGATATCTACCTGAGCATTTCTGCAATGATTAACGCATTGGCCGGACCCCTGCACGGGCTTGCCAACCAGGAGGTATTAAAATGGTTGCATGCATTGCGTGAAAAAATGGGGTGTGGAATACCAACCGACGATGAAATGCGACAATTTGTTTGGGATACTTTAAATTCCGGGCTGGTAATTCCCGGTTTTGGCCATGCCGTGCTTCGGAAGACCGATCCCCGCTATATGCTGCAACGTGAGTTTTCATTGAAACATCTTCCCGATAATCCTATTTTTAAATATGTCGATAAGTTGTACCATCTGGTGCCTCCCATTCTGGAGGAGCATGGCAAAGCGAAAAACCCCTGGCCTAACGTAGATGCCCAGTCGGGAGTTATTCAGTGGCATTACGGAGTAAAGGAATATGAGTTTTATACAGTGCTCTTTGGTATCGGAAGGGCTATTGGGGTTACTGCCAACATAATATGGGACAGGGCATTGGGATATCCTTTGGAGCGTCCCAAGTCGTTAACCACACAAATGCTTGAGGATTTAGCCCACAAATACAGCTCCGCTTTGTAGGAAAAACAAGGGAAACTCTCTGCAGGGATTGTTTGTTTTCAATTTGTTACTTAATTTTAGTAAGTTCATCCCTGCAAAAGGCTTACATGAGGAAAACCTGCTTATCAATAATTCTATACATACTTTCAGAGGTACTTTGGGCGCAAACGTATCAGGCGGTAGATCATTTCGCCGAAGAGGAAGGGTTGAGCAATGCCATAATCACCGCGTTGTTGCAGGATCATAACGGGTATTTGTGGATAGGCACCAATGATGGGTTGAACCGGTTCGACGGGTATTCTTTTCAGCCTTTTATGTCGAATCTGACCGACAGCAATTCCCTTACAGGAGCCGAAATATTGGGTTTACAGGAAGATCCTGAGGGAGGGTTATGGTGTTTAACTCCGGTAGCTATAAACTACAAAGCCCCGCATAGTGGTACTTTTCGTTCGCATTTCTTTTACGGAGATAATCGGGTAGCCCCGCTGGAGCTGAAGGCATTTGCTTTGGATTGGAGGAGGAATGTTCTTATGGTGATGAGCGAGGCCGGTTTGTATGAGTACAATCCGCAAACCTCATCGAACCGTTTGGTTTTTCAAACCAAAAAATGTTTCGGATCCGATCCTTTGGGTAAGATTTCCATGGTGTATAGCCCTTCGCATGAAAGTTTCTTTGTTTTTTCAGAAAGGGTGTTGCTGCAATATCAGATAGCCAATGACAGTTTTGGAGAAGTATCATTGCAACAGGCTGGCAGCCTCACCCAGGATGGAGGGTTGAAGGGCGTGGTGCCAGGTACAGAGAGAGACGTACTTTGGATTTATTCCAGCCACAAAATCTGGAATATCGATCAGGAGGGTGTAATCAAACCGGTTCGCTTTACCAGTTTTGAATCCGATGAGTTTCTGCTTTCCATAAACTATGGCGCAGATAACGAATTCCATATTGCCACCAATCGCGCATTGTATGCTGTTTCGGCTGGGGGTGCACATGGGCAATGCAGGTGCGAGTTTTTAACCGATGAAGTGCAAGGTGAGCGAATTAATTGTTTCCTAAGAATTCCTGAAGGCGTTTTCTGGTTGGGAACCAACCGGGGGCTTTATCAATACAACGAGCATAAACATCATTTTTTCTGCTACAAGGCGGAAGAGCTTTTTGGATCGCGAAGTGTTATCAATACCTGCAAATACGATAACCGGGGGCGTTTATGGATGGCATCGACTAGCGGGGAAATCTCCATTGTTCAGGAGGTAGGTTCGCGAAAGATGTTGCACCAGCAGTTGAAAAAACCGTTATTGCAAATAGAAACTCAGGATGGGAAAAAAGATACGCTGCTTGGGCTGACGGGCGACGGTATTTGTCAGCTGGAGGTAAAAGACGACCGGGTTTTCTCGGAAATGCTCTATCCGAAAATGGTTCAGGACATTACTTCGGACGGTAGTGATACCCTATGGGCGGCACAAGATTCAATGCTCATTGAGCTTACCGGGAAGAAGGAGATTTCCAGCAAGGAGTTTCCGATTCCAAAGGCATATCGAGGTAAGGTTTTGGATATGTTCTGTCTAAAAGGGAAGGTATATCTGCTTATGCGCTATCAGGTAATCATTTTTGAGGTAAAGCGGAATGCATTTAAAAAGGTGAGCCTGGAAGCGCTAAATCTGAGTGTGCTTCCGTCCAATACGTGTTTTGCCATGCTGGGGCCTGGCGAACTTGCTTTAGGAACAACGAATGGCATTTACATTCTTTATACCGGGCGCAACACCAATGTCATTCCCAGTTATATCGACAACCTGTATCTTAAAAGAACTGTTTCTTCCATTCAGGTTGCCGACAAGGATCGAATATGGGTTGCACTCAGTACGGGGTTGTTCCTGTACGACCGTTTGCTGGCAGTAGTACATCCCTTCGACCGGTACGAGGGCTTGCCTCCGGTATCCTACCTGACAGATGCTGTAACTTCATCGCCACAGGGTTGGCTGGGTTTTGCGGGCGAGCGGGTCATGGTTACGTTTCACCCCGATTCGATAGTTTTGCGCAGCGGTAAAAGAAAACCGGATATTGTGCAGGTACATTACATGGATAAACAGCAAACTATTAACCGCAAGTTGTATGGAGAAGATTCGCTGACTATTGTTTCCAGTTCGAGTTGGATCGGATTTGATTGTACCGTTTTGGATTTTCTTGCTCCGGATAAAAATTACTACCAGTATTCACTGGTTCCTGAAGGGGAAGCGGATCGCTGGGTGAATCTGGGAAACAAACGTACCTTCTACGAATCGCTGGCAAATAACGGCTATTATCACCTGAAGGTGAGAACCCTGGATCGTGAAATGCAGTGGGCATCTGATTATCGTGAGCTGGTGATTCGCGTGATTTCACCTTTCTGGCGAACCCGAATTGCTATTATGGGTTATGTTATTCTGTTTATATTGGTGTTTTATCTGACCATATATTTTACCACGCGAAATCTGCGCAGACGCAACCGGGCCTATCGCGAACGGGAACGCATAGCCCGAAAAATAGAACAGCAAAAAGAGGAATTATCCCAGAAAAACAAAAATATTACCGACAGCATTACCTACGCCAAACGAATTCAAATGGCATTGATGCCCCCACTTCAACAATTTACCGACAAATTTCCCGATTCGTTTATACTTCATATCCCTAAAGATATTGTAAGTGGCGACTTTTACTGGGTGAACGAGGTGGACGGGCGCACCTTTTTTGCGGCTGTCGATTGCACCGGCCACGGTGTTCCCGGGGCATTCATGTCCATTATCGGTTTTGAACTATTCCGTAGAATTACCGAACAGGAAAAAAAGAAACATCCGGCAGAGATTTTAAACAGCTTGAGTCTGGGCTTCGAAAGCATTTTTAGGGACATTCATAATTTCAACCTCCGCGATGGTATGGACGTAGCCTTGTGTGCCGTTGACCCCGATCGTAAAGTATTGGAATTTGCCGGAGCATTCAATCCATTGTACTTAGTTCGAGACAATACTATTAGTGAGATAAAGGGCGACAGGTTTTCGGTAGGTCTTAACCAGGCCGATGAAGGTATGCTGTTACAGGAATTTCAGGGGCACAGTATCGACCTTAAAGATGGCGACATTCTATACATTTTTACCGATGGCTACGCCGATCAGTTTGGTGGTCCGGAAGGTAAAAAATATAAGTATCGCCGGTTCCGGCACTTGTTGCTGGCACTGCATCAGCTGCCTATGCAAAGACAGGTGGAATTTTTACGGCGCAGTATTATGGATTGGAAAGGCAACCTCGATCAGGTAGATGATATACTGGTTATGGGGGTTCGGATAAAGCAAGGCAAAGAGAAGCAGGAAAAGTAGTCCGTCGGTTAACTGCTGTACGGTGTAGGTTGGCAGGGGATAATGCAGGGTATCTTTACGGTTTGTGAATTCATGCCAATGAGTAATCTGCATTGGATACGAAACTGACACAATACCACAAGTTGCGCTTAATAGCCTTCTTCAGGGAGGCATTTAGCCATACAACTATAGGAATAATGTATAGGAGGGAATCAATTTTCACTTTCCAGTGAGCCAGAAAGCAAATTTTTCATTTTCTGAATGAGTACTTCTACCTGGAAGGGTTTCGAAATGTAATCGTTCATGCCGGCAGCCAGACAGGCTTCCTTGTCGCCAGACAGTGCATTTGCCGTAATAGCAATAATTGGGGTGTGCGTGTTGGTACTGAGTTCCAGTTCGCGAATCTTTTTTGTGGCAATAATTCCATTCATTACCGGCATTTGGATGTCCATTAGGATCAGGTCGTATTTTGCCGATCCAAATTTGTCCAATGCTTCCTTGCCATTGTTGGCCACCTCAATATTTTTCACCTTGTTTTTAAGGCTCAAGATCACAATTTTTTGGTTGATGGAATTGTCTTCCACCAGTAGAATATTGGCATCTTCTATATTCCGCGATTCCACCGGAGGAATGAGTTCCTGGGTTTTGGTGTCGTATGCCGAAACCTTGACACCTAACTTGTGATCGTCTTTTAGAAGGATGGAAAGAACAATGGAAGTTAAATTGCTTTCCGTTTTAATTTCAAACTCACCAAGACTGAAGGAGACCAGTTTTTTTACGATGGTAAAGTCGATATGATTCTTCGGAGTTCCTTTCTGTTCTGTTTTATTTGGCCCCTGAACAAAGCGGTATCTGCCGGTTTCGTGCTCGGTTAGAGGAGGACAGGTAAAAGACATGGTCAGACGGCTGGTATCCTCGCTGTGTGGAGCCATTTCGGCATTGAAATGCAACTTTAGTTTTTTCTCGGGGTAGATTCGTATCAGGTTCTCAATCAGGTTAAGAATCAATTGTTTGATGCGTACAGGATTGCCAATGTAGTGCTCGTGTGGAATGTTTAGTATCGAATCCATGTCCAACGTTTCCTGATGCTGGTTTTTAAATAGTTTCAGGGTGTTTTCTATGGTCGATTTAATATTGAAGCTTACCTGCAAGGGATCCTCTTCTTCCATCTCTGTAGACGATATTTCTACAATGTTGTTTACCACATTAACCAAGTTATTGGTCGATGCAGATATGGTATCGAAAAGATCCTGCATTTCGGCTGGCAGTTTTTTCCGGTCAACCAAATTGGAAATGAGGGTGATATTGCTTAATGGGGTGCGTATTTGGTGCGAAAGTTTAACTAAAAAGTCGTCTTTGCGTTTGCTGGCATCACGGCTTTCGTCCACCCATTTTTGCATAATTACCTGGTTTTTACCCCGGAGGTAATCGTAGGCATACATAACGGTATGTATGGACAGGTAAACGGCTGCCAGGCGCAGACTCAAACTACTGTCGAAGCTAAGAAACGGCCAGGAGTAGTTAAGAATAAAAAGGGTACATAGTATAATAAGAAAGGTCGCAGAAAAACGGCTTCCTTTTTCCAATCCTTTCACGGAGATGGCCAGAATCGGGAAGGGAAATATCCACAGAAATCCGGTTCCCAAAGCACCTCCGGTTATCAGGCAGTAAAGGAAAACGCCTGCATTTACCAGAATAACAATGTTTCCGAATGCCACCGTGTTATTGCTCGAGCTGTAGCGAAGATACGCCAGATAGGCAATGGTTGCTGAAATGGCAAGGATGAGCGCCAGCAGGTAATTTTCATTTAGCAGGGCTATAATGTCAAAACCAATATAAAAAACTGACGATAACAGAGCCGAAAAGCTTATGGTAATCATACGGTTCGCCTGTTCGAGAGTGATGTCTTTGCTGACTTTCTCTGAGAGATGCGAAGTAATGTATTGGAGTACGCCCATTTGTAGTTATTAACTGGTGAATTAAATTAAGATAAAAATAACATATTTCCCAAACCATGCTTGTTGAAAACTTTAGAAGCGCTTCTTTTAACGAAAAATTCGGATTGAAGTTCACAGAAAGCAGAGTTGAAATAGGGATTGAATTGAATTTTTTCGGTTCGTGTGGTTAATTAAATCGAGAGTGTTTGTTATGGGATACGAGGAGGAAAGGATAAATTTGTTGAAAAGCATCATTCATGTACCTGAAGAATTTGTATAGCAATCTATGTGTATTATTGGTGTTCGGTGCACCGCTGTGGGCTCAGTCCGATAGCGTTCGGCAACAACGGTACACTCCCGACTTTAAGTTTGTCGAAGGAGTTTATCTTAATTTCGATCAGTTGAGAAATAATGATCCATTGCCGAAATCGAGAATTATAACCACTATTGATTATTCCGATCCGGAGTTTTTCGACCGGGTACTTCAGCAGGAAAAAATCTTTTATTACAACCAGTTAGGTACCCGTGAAGAATTTAAAACTCAAAGTCTGTGGGGGTATTCCCGCAATGGTTTTGTGTACATTAATATGAAAGAAGGTTTTTTTCGAATAACTTTAATAGGATCAATCTGTCATTTTGTGGCCAATCATACTACTTATTCGAGTTCGTATTCGCCCTATGCTATGGGGGTTTATTCCAATCCCTACTATATGGGAGCACAGGCAGTGCCTTCTACGGAGGTGCGGCAGTATCTGTTCGACTTTGAAGATGGCAGAGTGTTGGACTATAACGACGAATCGCTGGCCATTCTGCTTATGAAGGATCCGCCGCTACATGATGAATATGTGGCCTTAAGCCGGAAGAAGCGAAAGCAATTGCGCTACCTGTATCTTCGAAAATTTAATGATAAATATCCAGTTTATTTCCCAATACACTAAATGCTAAAACTTATGAAAAAAGTAGGGTTTGTACTCCTGGTGAGTTTGTTCGTATTGCAATTAAGCGCACAGAAGATTGTGCCGACCGAAAAAGATGTGAATGCCTTTTTCAACACCAAGACTATGGTGGTACTTCTGGACAATCCTTTGCTGGAGTACAACGTAATAATTAAAAAGGTAATGGAGCAGGAGTGGACCATTACCGACTATGAGTTTATCAATTTTAAGCAATTTGAAGAGTTGCGAAAGGACCCGCAGTATTCATTTTTATACATGTCGCAGGTACGGTTTGAGAATGATAAAACCGATGCCATGTACCGGTTTTTGCTTTTATCGATGGGAGGCGACTATTTGCAGAAGGACCAGATGCCCGATATCGCATCCGTGCCCCTGGCATACTACAGTGTCGAAGAAGATAACTACACCTATAAGTTGGCCAGTCTGGTTCGTTTTATTCAGAATCATGCCCTGTTGTTAAAGGAGCATCCCGAAATTATATCGTCGAATGTTTTGCAGCATTATAACGATAATATGGGAGATGTTAAAACGAAAACTCTTTATGTGCTCGAGGAAGAACTGGCGCCGAATGTAAATTCCATGGCCCGGATAAAAAAGGTGTACCCCAGTCCTTTAAAATGCAAGATAGTAACCAAAGAAGATGTGGAGGAAGCCATTAAGAACCGCGATGAAAGCGTGGTGTTCTTGCATAAGGTAGGCCCCGAAGGAACCAAACTCAATGCACGTTGTTATAAAATTATTATTGGGGCGGCCGACGCCAAGTTTTATTATTTCGACTATCATAAAATATCGAATAAGAATCCCGATGGGTTTTTAGAAATGGACTTCAAAAAACTGGCCAAATAAAATGGGTTGCATAAAACCGGTTGTTGTATGCATTGACATGCAGCAACTGGTTTTAGTACCTGAACCATGATTTAATAAATGTTGGTGGCATGATCGGATGGAACGCCATATTTTAGTATCTTTCAAGCCAAATGCTTGCATAACATGATTTACAGATTACTTATTTTCCTGTTGGTTGTATGTAGTTTTCCGCTCATGGCCGGGGCACAGGACGCTTCCCTGGAGCAAATCCAAAAAAAAATTGACGGGCAGGATTACAATGGTGCCCTGGCACTTATTGATGAAGTATTGCTTAAAGATCCGGCAAACATCGAAGTTCAGGAAATGAAAATCAACCTGCTCGTTAAACAGGAGCGTGAGAAAGATGCCATGAAAGATATTGAACGTTTTCTGTTTCAATATCCGGCAGATCCCGAATACCATTATCTGCGCGCCGTATTAAATTTGCAAAAGCAACGTTATGCAAAAGCTATTGAGGATTTCGACAATGCCATAGGGCTGGGCATGCCGGATAAGTACAAATACAAAGTGTATTTAAACCGGGGGATGGCGCATTTTTTTAATCAGGATTACGAACTGGCTTTGGGCGATTTTGACGAGGTAATCGGTTTGCAACCCAAAAATGCTACTGCCTATCACGGAAAAGGAATGGTATATTACGAGATGAACGAATACGAAAATGCCATTCAGCAATTTAAGGTAGCTCTGGGTATGGAACCCGATAATGCGATTACTCATTTTAATTTGGCCATGGCCTACTTCCGGATGGACGATACCAGTAATGCCTGTTTTCATTTTAATAAATCATGCGATTTAGGTCACCGGAACGCGTGTCGTTTGTTACTTATGAATTGCGACATAAAAATTCCTCAATAGTTGGCAGCCTGTACAATTTTCGCACTCCGGGGACTAACTGGAATATTTTATGGATTTATCGGTCATCATAGTTAATTATAATGTAAAGCACTTTTTGGAGCAGTGCCTGAGGTCGGTATATCAGGCGGTTTCGGATATGTCGGCCGAGGTAATTGTAGTGGACAATAACTCGGTAGACGGCAGTTGCCAGATGCTTCGCGAAAAGTTTCCCAATGTACACCTGGTTGCCAATGCCGTGAATACGGGTTTCTCCAAAGCCAATAACCAGGGTATCGAAATGGCTAAGGGCAAGTACGTACTTTTACTGAACCCCGATACCGTTGTTCAGGAGGATACTTTCAGTAAGTGTTTCCAATTTATGGAAACGCATCCGAATGCCGGCAGCCTGGGCGTTAAGATGATTGACGGAAAAGGTAATTTTCTTCCGGAGTCGAAACGTGCATTGCCCACTCCCGCTGTATCCTTCTATAAAATATTCGGACTGTCGGCCTTGTTTCCCAAGTCGAAACGATTTGGACGGTATCACTTGGGGTACCTAAGCAAGGACGAAACGCATTCTGTTGAAATTCTGCCCGGAGCCTTCATGTTTATTCGTAAAAAAGTTCTGGATGAAGTGGGACTTTTAGACGAGACTTTCTTTATGTATGGCGAGGATATTGATCTTTCCTACCGGATTATTCAGGGGGGATATGAGAATTACTATTTTCCCGAAACCACCATTATTCACTATAAAGGCGAAAGTACCAAAAAGGGCACTATCAATTATGTAATGGTGTTTTACCATGCCATGATCATTTTTGCCCGAAAACATTTTTCCGTTAAAAATGCCCGATTGTTCAGCCTGCTTATCAATCTGGCCATATACCTTAGAGCATCGGCGTCGGTTCTGCGCCGCGTGTTGTTAACTACCATTACGCCCTTGATGGATGCCACACTGATTTATGGGGGGTTCTATATTTTACACCCACTTTGGTCGAGCTATCAGTTTGGGGTGCCCAACTATTACCCCAGCGAATATCTGACCCTGGTGGTGCCGGTATATATTCTGCTTTGGCTGCTTACGGTGTACGTTTTTGGCGGCTACGAAAAGAAAGTGCTGGTAATGGATTTATTGAAAGGGTTAGCTGTTGGAACCATTGGCATTTTGTTAATGTATGCCCTGTTGCCCGAATCGTTGCGGTATTCCCGAGCCTTACTGCTTTTGGGTTCGTTGGGAGCTTTAATGGCTTTCTTTACGACGAGGCTTACCATAGGGCGGATTTTGGGTGCGTGCCGCATTATTCTGAAGAAGCAGCGCAAACGCATAGCGATTGTTGGTTCGCCCCAGGAAAGTCAAAGGGTAAAAGAAATTTTGGAACAGGCAAATCTGAACCCCGTTTATGTGGGTTTGGTTTCCGCAGGTACTGCCTGGTCGGGGGAGCAATACATGGGTACTGTCGGGCAATTGCCCGAGATCGTGTCCATAAATAAAATTGACGAAATTGTGTTTTGTGCGCGGGAGCTTTCGTCGCAGGATATTATCCAGTCTATGTTGGCATTGGGGAATCAGGCAGTTGAATTTAAAATTGCTTCGGCCGAGAGCATGTCGGTGATAGGAAGTTCATCGATCAATACCGCAGGCGAGCTGTACGTGGTTCAACTCAACACACTGAGTAATCCGCTGGTGCGGCGTAAAAAGAGAATGTTCGACGTGGTTACATCACTTGTGTTGTTGTTGCTCTCTCCCGTTGTAATGGTCAGGTTGAAAAAGCCGCTGGGTTTGTACCGGAACCTTGCTCAGGTACTTTTCCGGCTGAAATCGTGGGTGGGTTTGTCCAGGCTATCTTCTGATTCTGAATCCGAACTGCAAGGAGTCCGGCCGGGCGTACTGCAACCCGTACCGAAGAACAAAGAAAAAACCGTGACCAACGAAACCAGAAAGCGTTTGAATTTGTTATATGCCAAAGATTATAAAATCCGGAACGACCTCAACATTATGATCCGTGATTTTAAGTATCTCGGCAATTAAGGTATATGGCGAATTTTGAATTG
Organism: Bacteroidota bacterium; assembly: GCA_003252385.1. Lineage (GTDB taxonomy): Bacteria > Bacteroidota > Bacteroidia > Bacteroidales > UBA10428 > UBA10428. The sequence continues at coordinate 11,795 of QKEH01000104.1, forward strand.
ACAGTACCCGCCATGGGCGAAGGTATTATAGAAGTGACTCTCATCCGATGGTTTGTTAAGGTTGGCGATAAGGTGGAACAAGATCAGCCGTTGGTGGAAATTGCCACCGACAAAGTAGATTCCGAGGTGTCGGCACCGGTATCGGGTACCCTGTCCCGGATTTTTTATCACGAAGGGGAGGTGCCTCAAATAGGACAAGTACTGGCTATACTGTCCAACGAAGAGGAGGCAGGAGCAGTGCCGACTGAGCACCTGGATGAGATAGTCCACAGGACCCCGGAACTAAAAATGCCGGTTCCCGGGTATTTGAAACAAACGGCGCTGCCTGACGAAGAAACCATACTAACTCCCTACATACGTTTTCTGGCCAGGGATCGCGACATTACACTAACCGAGCTAAAGGCACTGAGTAGGGAGGTTAAAGGACAAAAAATTACACGAGACGATTTGAACCAATACATTGCTAACGGGAGACCCTTTCGGAATTCTTCCATAACCCGTAGCCCTGGAAGCGAAATTTCGGTTGCTGATGGGTTTGTATATCAACCGGGTGAGCAAGACCGGGTGGTGGAAATGGATCGGACACGACGTTACATAGCCCGGCACATGGTGCAATCCAAGCGCATTTCGCCCCATGTAACCTCGGCAGTTGAGGTGGATGTTACGGCTTTGGTTAATTGGAGAGAGCTTCATAAGGATTCGTTTTATAGGAAAAACGGTATTAAGCTCACCTACACCCCATTGATAGTTCAGGCGGTGGTTAGCGCACTTAAAAAATTTCCAGGGATCAACATCTCCGTGGTGGGCGAATCGGTGGTGCACAAAAAAGATATTAACATAGGTATAGCAACTGCATTGCCTGATGGTAACCTTATTGTTCCGGTAATAAAAAATGCCGATCGATACCACTGGGAGAGTTTGGCTTCCCAGTTGGCCGAGCTGACCCACCGGGCAAAAAATAAAGAATTGCGAAGCGACGAGGTGCGTGGAGGCACTTTCTCCATAACCAATATGGGGCCTTATAACAATGTATGGGGAACCCCGATTATTAATCAGCCCGAGGCGGCTATTCTGGCAGTTGGCGCCATTCAGAAGAAACCCGGAGTGGTTTTTATGGATGGACAGCCTACGATAGGAGTGCGCGATTTGGTGGTGCTTTCGCTTACCTACGATCATCGAGCCATTGACGGCGCCATGGGGGGGGCGTTTTTGAACCAAATAGGAAACAATTTGGAAAGTATGGTTGCCGAAATTCAGTCAACGTCCGGCTAAAAGGGTGGATTTCTGATTTAAAACCGATGCACGGTTGAGTACTTCGTTTGTATATTTGGAGCAGCTAATTAACTTTTTTTTAAATTTGTTCAAAACCAAGTGCATCATCTCATGTCCGTAAAACGTTTTCGCAACCTTTTTCTTGCAATTTTCATAGCTGTTCGTCTTGTGTCGCCATCGTCTGGCAGGGCACAAGAAAAAGGAGATGTTAAATCGTGGTTTGTTGAGGCCGAGTCCTTCTTTCTTTTTGAGGAGTATAAAGATGCACTGCCCCTCTATCAGAAAATACTAAGGGAAGAGAAGGATAATTTTAATGTATACTATAAGTTGGGGGTATGCTATCTGAATGATATTTACAATATCGAGAAAGCTGCAAAATATCTTGAAACAGCTGCTCTGCATATCAACCCCGATTACAAATACAACACTTACAAGGAAAAGCTGGCTCCGCCGGAGGCATTGTACTATTTAGGGAATGCCTACCATAAAACCAATCAGTTTGATCAGGCACTGGAGAAATACCAACAGTTTTTTACATCGGCCGATCCGAAAGAGTTCGACTTGGAATTGGTTCAGAGCGATATTGAAGCCTGCCAGCGTGCTAAAGTAGCTTTCTCACATCCCGTTTATTTTCGTCCCGAGAGCATGGGCAATCGTCTGAATTCGCGCTTTGACGAAATGAATCCGGTGATATCGGGCGATGGCAAAGTGCTGGCATTTACCCGTAAATTGCCTTTTTACGATGGGGTATTCATCAGTTATAAAAATGAAGCTGGCGAATGGTCGCCCCCTCAAAACCTGACTGAAAATTTCGAAACCGACGGGAACAATTACACAACGGGGATAAGCCATTTTGGCGATGAATTGTTTATCTATCGAAGCGACAATTACGATGGTAACATTTATCACAGCAAACGTATCGGCAACCGGTGGTCCAAGCTGGAGAAGTTGAACGGGAACATCAATACTAAGTACTGGGAATCAAGTGCTTCTCCATCGCCCGACGGGCAGTATCTGTATTTCACCTCCAATCGTGAAGGTGGTTTTGGAGGGCTGGATATCTATAAGTCAAGAAAAACCACCTCGGGCGACTGGGGAGTGGCTGTAAATATGGGGCCTTCAGTTAATACTCCGGCCAATGAAGAAACTCCTTTTGTCAGCAACGAAGGCTTTACCCTCTACTTTAGTTCGCAGGGGCATACTACCATTGGGGGCTACGATATTTTTATGAGTACACTTTCTTCCGCCGGAGAATGGGAGAAGCCATTGAACATGGGATATCCGCTGAATACCACCCGCGACGATCTGAACTTCAGCCCAACCGGGGTCGACGCGTTTGGATATATTTCCTTCTTTGATCCCAACTCTTCTGAAGGCCTGCGGGATATTTATCAGGTTGAAATCTACAATCAGAAAATACCCCGGACCTTTACCATCGAAGGACAAATTGCCCTTCAGAGCCTTGGCAAGGCTAAGGCAGAACAGGTATTGGTTAAATTGTTGGCACAGAGCAACCGGAAACTAGTCGATCAGTCAAAACTGACCCCTCAGGGGTACTATAAATTAAGTGCAATACAGGGAGAGTACGTGCTACGGGTCGAAGTACCCGATAGGGAAGCCTTTGAACAAAGCCTGATCCTGCAGGTAAACCGTGCCGATTCCAAGGTTACCATACCGTTGATAGACCTTGGAGAAGAGCAGCCAGCAGAGGAAGGAACAAAAATGAACGAGTCGGTGGCTCCGTTACCCAAGCCGGTTACCTCCATGGATGTTAACAATACCTATTTTGCAGTAACCGATTCGTCGGCCATACCCATTGAGCTTAAACTGATAAAAGGCTCCGACCTGAAAGTGGCCGTCCGGGTCAACGGCAATCTGTCAAAAGAAGAATTGATTGAGGATGTTCGTAAGCGCTTCACCTATTTCTATAAACCTCAACCTGGCGAAAATAAACTACATTTCGAGGCGGTGGATCCCGATGGTAACCTGTCGTCCGTTGAAGTTACAGTGCATTACGAGCCTTCCTTGAACCAGCAAAAGGCTTCCGAACTGGAAATGGCGGCGACCCCTATGGGCGAAGGAAGCTTTCAGGGGCTGGCCGACCGGGAGCTGATGGAGTATTTGGAAGGACTGAATCCGGGTGAATTTGATAAACTGAGCACCCTGTATAAGCATCTGATGGCAGTATCGGCCGAAAAGGCTTTCAACGAAGAGCAGGTTCGGGATCTTTTTGTACGCATCTATTCCCAGAAGGAAATCGGCCAGTTTACCCACGATTTGAATCGGGAGCTTCCCATCCCCGACAGCCTAAGCAAGGTTTCTGGCAGTAACGCATTAATTCCGTTACAGTTTCTCCAAAGGCTCGAGCTTTCGGGAGTTGTTCCATCCAAAGATCTCGAAAATGGTTTGATGCGGCTGATTCTGAACGACGAGGGATCATTAACGCAGGCCGGAAAGACCTTGCAATACCATGCGGGCAACGTGGCCAAAGCCGACAGTGCCGAAACGCCGGCTACGCTGGATGAGTTATGGGAAGAATTCTTCCAAAAACAGGGAGCAGCTGCCAACGCTATCTTGCAACTGGCTGCTACCTCGGAAGAGTTGAACTTCTTTTATCAGAATCTGTTGCTGAGTTCCGATGGGGATTTACATACCTACCTGAGCCGGTTGAACCTGCACAGCGAAGCCATTTATACCTCACCGGCATTGGTAAAACACCTCTTCGATCATGTGTCACCCGAAACCTATTCGCTGGACGAGTTACTCAATGCCCTCGAAAACGCCCGGATCAACCGACAAGCCAATGTGGAGATTTTCCATAAGTTGTTAATTGCCCGAAGCGAAGGCACCCTTAGATCGCAGCTTCTGCTGATGAACAACGCAACGGCAGATCTTAAAACGTATGAAAGCTATTTGAACTACCTGCTAAGTCAGTCGCCCTATAAAAACTACTCGCGCGAGAACGTTTATAAAATGTTGGTCGATTTGATCGGTATTACAAGCACCGAGAAATTTGCCGAGAAACTGATGGCGTATGGCTATGGAGGGCTGAATAATGCCATTGCCGATACTTCAATGCGCTATTTTTCAAGTCCGTACGAACTGGTTCAGTATTTGGTCGCGGCATCCTTGTCGTACGATTTTACTACTTCCGACCTGAATAACCTCTTGATCCGGATGATTCTCGAACAAGGTTTGGATAAAATTCAGTATGAAGCTTTCGACAGTGGGAAAACAAAAAAATTCTGGAAAACCAGGGAGTTTATCTCAGCCATTGTACTGGTTAACCTGGTACTTATTCTGCTCATTGTTCTTTTTACTTTTCGCAGAAAGAAAGAATAAAACAGCCGCCGGTGAATGAAAACCATAATGGCGGCCGTGTCATTGTAAATTAATAGAACAGGATGAAATATCTCATCAAGTGTATTGGATTGGCCGGTTTTCTCTGTCTGGCCACCGCAACTCAGGCTCAAATATGGCTTTCGAATCAGGATATTTTCGATCAGGCCGAAGAGTTTTTTAATTCGAACGAGTTTGTGGAAGCCTTGCCCTTGTATCATTTGTTGGAGAAAAAGGAAATTAGAACTGCAAATATTTCGTATCGTATCGGGGCGTGTTATTTGAATATTCGTGGCAAAAAGGATCGGGCCATTCCGTATCTGGAGAATGCCTGCAAATCGGTTAACTCGCAATACGAAAGCCGATTGGATGAGGAAAATGCTCCTTTAAAAGCCCTCTTGTTGCTGGGAGTTGCTTATCGAATAGATAATCAACTCGACAAGGCAATTGGCATGTTTACACTACTGAGAGACTCCGTGCAGAAAATTGATCCGGAATTTGTTACCGTAATCGATATGCATATTGAACGTTGTAACAATGCTAAAATGCTCAATGCTTTCCCCGGCGAACCCCGTACCGAAAGGTTACCTGATCAGATCAATACGGTATTTTCCAATTACAATCCTGTATTGGTGGGGCACGACAGTGTTTTGTATTACATGGAGGAACGTAAATTTTACGATGCCATTATGCGGGTGGAACTGCACGGCGAAACCTGGGGCGAACCCGAAAATATGACGCCCGTACTGGGTAGCGATGGCGACCACGTTCTGGTGGGGGCGGATGCAGCCGGCGATCAGTTGTTTTTATCTTTTTACGAGCCACTGAAGGCGGGCGAAATCTACGAAACGCATCGAAATGCGGAAGGAAAATGGACCCCGATTACCCCGCTGAATGAAAATATTAACACCCCATTTCACGAAACCCATGCCAGCCTTTCGCCCGATGGTAAAACGCTGTATTTTACCAGCAATCGTAACGGAGGAATTGGAGGACTGGATATTTACAAGTCAGAGCTGGATGAAAATAACGAATGGGGGCCGGCACAGAATCTGGGGGATCAGATCAATACTCCTTACAACGAAGAAACCCCCATCATTAATTCCGACGATGAAATTCTGTATTTCAGTTCGCAGGGGCACATGAGCATGGGCGGTTTCGACATCTTTTATGCTTTGCGAAAAGGGGATAACGAATGGCGTCGTCCAATCAATATGGGAGCTCCCGTGTCAACCACCGACGACGATTTGTTCTATTATCCACTGGAAGAACACGTATCGGGGCTCATGGCCCGGTTGGAAAATCCGGTCAACGGATACGATATTTACCGCTACAACAGCATGGTGTTTGCCAATTCGCCCCGTTTTTCGGTGAAAGGGAAAGTGCCCGATGTGGATACTTCTAATTTTAAAGAATATTCACTGGCCATTGTACAAAAAGGAAAACCAGATACTCTTTCTACCGAGACCCTGACTCCCGATGGTAAGTACGATTTACTGCTGCCTGCCGGCGATTTCGACATTGTGGTGTTGCATAAGCAGCAAGCTATTACCCGGCAGGAACTTACCCTGTTGGATGATGCTGCGGACGAAATACTGCTGGGATCCATTGCGGCTGCTCCACAGAGCGAAAGCCTGGTAGTAGACGCTGACACGGTAAGCACTCCGTTAAAGAGCCCGGTCGCTGTTGCCGACACCTTCGAATTACGCGCCATACACTACGAATTCGATCAACATAAGCTTACAGCCGAAGCCGAGAACTATTTGACCGCATTACACCAGGTTTTGATCCGGCACCCCGAAGTGGTGCTGCGAATCGAAGGTTATACCGACGATTTGGGGCCCGAGGAGTACAACCGGATTTTGTCGGAGAAACGGGCTCAGGCTGTTCAATTCTATCTGGTTCAGAAAGGAATAGATCGTGCCCGTCTGCCTATAAAAGGCATGGGTGAACAAAATCCTGTAGCACAAAATACCTTTGCCGATGGCCGGGGCAATTTGGAGGGAAGGAAGTACAATCGAAGGGTTGTTCTGATTCCCGTAAATCAGGGAAGCAGCGTTCGTTTTGTTGCGGTGGAAACAGTGCCGGCATACCTGCGGATGAAGTAGTTCTGAGAGCCCGGTAAGTTTACACGGTTTGTGCAGGTTTTTTCCTGCAGCATGTGCTGTAAAGAATGCGACTAATTGTTGCGTTCGTTGTATGGCATTTTTTTTTTTAGTAATTTAATCTAACCAACGAGGACCTCGCAGGATGAGGTGAGGAAATCAGAGGAAATGGAATCTTTAGTATTGTTAAAAATATCCGACTGTGCAAGATAACGGTCGGTTCACTGAATAAAAACCTTTCCGATGAGAAAATTAGTCTTAGCTTTCTGTGCACTTTTAATAGGAGGCTCGTCAGCAATTGGGCAGCGAAGCGAAAGTGAAATAGCACTTCGGGAGTATTTTATCGATGCAGAATTCTTTCTTGCTCAGGAGTATTATCTGGATGCTCTGAATGATTACCTGCAGGTATATCGCAGAGGCTACGAAAATAATGCAAATATCAACTATCGCCTGGGTATATGTTATTTGCACATTCCAGGACAGAAACAAAAATCCATCGAGTACTTACAGAAAGCGCTGGCCTCGGTTTCAGAAAAATACAAGGAAAGCTCGCTTAAAGAAACCAATGCCCCGATTGATGCCTATCTTTTTTTAGGCAACGCCTATAGGGTGAATAACCGTCTGGAAGAAGCCATCGCTTCCTATAGGCAGTATAAGGCACTTTTACCGGAGAACGAAAAAGAATTGCACGCTTATGTCGATCAGCAGATTGAGGCTTGTGCAACGGCAACCAGCTTTATGGGTAAACCAGTTGGTCTGTATCTGGAAAATATGGGCAATCTGGTCAATGGGAATAACGACGATTTTCGAGCTGTACTTTCGGGCGACGGAAATACCCTGCTTTACATGCATCAATTGCCTTTCTACGATGCGGTTTACTTTACCCGTAAATTGGCTGACGGATCTTGGATCGAACCTGTGAACATTACCCCGCAAATTGTTTCGGATGGCGATCAGTACATCTGCGATGTATCCTACGATGGAAAAACCATCTTATTGGCGCGAGAGGATGAATACAACAGCGACATTTACATAAGCACTTATGTAGACAACAGCTGGACCCCTTCAGTTGCGCTTGGTGCCGGAATTAATACCAAGTACTGGGAGTCGCATGCCTGTTTCTCGAAAGATGGAGAAACCTTGTATTTTACAAGTAACCGAGCGGGGGGAGTAGGACAGATGGATTTGTACAAAGCTACAAGGAATGCTATGGGCTTATATACCAATATAGTGAACCTGAAGGAACTGAATACCCCGCTCAACGAGGATGCCCCCTTTATTACAGACGACGGTAAACGGCTCTTCTTTAGTTCGCAGGGTTTTGTGAATATGGGTGGATACGATGTGTTTGTTAGCGAAATCAGCGATGAAGGAGCGTTCGGTGCGCCAAAAAATCTGGGATATCCTATTAATACCACTGACGACGATGTGTTTTACTACCCGTTGGATAATGGAAAAACCTCTCTTATGTCGCGAATTGAGGACGATGGTTTTGGTATTCGGGATATCTATCACGTATACTACACCAAGCCAATAAAGCCTGAACTGGTGATTGCTACTGCGATGGCAACCCGGCCTTCTGCGGAAGAAACCGAAAAACAAGTTATTCCAACACCAGCAGTCGAAGAACCCTTACCTGAGGTAGTAGCCGAAACCACACAGAAGCAGGAAATCCCTGAAGCTCCTAAAAAGGAACGGGAAATTGTGGAAGTACCCCCGTTGCTGTTTGAGTTTGACCGGTCAACATTAACGACCACCGGCGAACGTGTGTTAAAACGTATCCTAGTGGTTCTGGAAATGAATCCGACCGCTACGCTTGAACTTTTTGGCTTTGCCGATCCATTGGGCGCTGAAAGTTACAACCTGGCTTTGTCGACACGCAGGGCGCAAACCGTGCTGGATTATCTGGTTGCCAATGGAGCCGATCCAACCCGGTTAAAAGCCACTGGCAAAGGAGAAACGGAATTTATTGCCACCAATACGTTTTCCGATGGCCGCGACAATCCTAACGGGCGCTACTATAACCGGCGGGTTGAATTTGAAATTAGCGGGGTGGATACCCTGCAGGTTAAAATTATGCGGGATGACATCGTCCCTCCGGAGCTAAAAATAAAAAAATAACAAAAAGGGCTCTTCTCCAAAGGAAGAGCCCTTTTTGTATGCTTTAGGCATCTTAATAACTTGGCTTCCATTGTGTATGGCTTTTTTATACATTTGGGAGATACTAACATCATCTCACTTATGAAACGTGTATTCGGTCTTTATCTGATTTTCCTGGTTAGTTTTTCAGGCATGTATGCCCAGCCCTCCAACGAACTTCTTAAAGAATATTTTGAGGAAGGGAATTTCTTTTTGGAACGAGGTGACTTCGGCGATGCGGTTTTTTACTTTCAAAAACTCGTTGATGCAGATACCAGTAATGCCAATTACCAGTTTAAACTGGGAGAGAGCTATTTAAATTGGGAAGGGAAAGGGTATCTGGCCATACCGTATCTGGAGAAAGCAGTTACCAGTGTGGTATCCAAGAGGCAGTATAAAAAGCGGGCTTTTTCTGAGAATGCGGCACCCTTGCACGCATGGTTTTATCTGGGGCAGGCGTATCGGATGAACAACGAGCTGGATAAGGCGTTGACCTGTTATGCCCGTTTCAAGGAATCCCCCGATTTTTACGGGGAGTATAACGAAAACGTGGTGGATGAGGAGATCGCTTCCTGTAAGCAGGCACGAATCATCCAGAATGCACCTGTTGAATGGGTAAAAACCCGGTTGAGTGATGCGGTCAATACTTCGTTCAGCGAAATCAACCCGGTACTATCGGCCGATGGCAATACCCTGGTTTTTACGCGAAAGCTTAAGTTCTACGATGCGATTTACTGTAGCCGGAAAGTGAATGGTGTGTGGCAGGAGGCAGTAAATATCAATGCCCAGGTGCTGTCCGACGGAGAGTTTTATCCCACCGGATTAAACGACAACGGAACCGCGCTACTTCTGATTCGGGACGATAACGGCGATAAAAATATTTACCTTGCCAACTTCGAGGGTAACCAGTGGAGCCCTGCAACGGATATAGGAAGCCCGGTAAATACCAAGGCCGATGAAGTTTTTGCCAGTTTTGCCGCCAATAACAGTACACTGGTTATTACCAGTAACCGAATTGGAGGCGAAGGGGGGTACGATATCTGGTTTAGTAGGCGCGAAAGTTATAATGGATGGGGAAGGCCCGTAAATGCAGGCAATACCATCAATACCGAACAGAACGAAAATACGGGTATTTATTGTGCCGATCAGCAGGTGTTGTTTTTTAGCTCTCAGGGGCATTTTAACATGGGAGGTTACGATATATTTTATTCGAAAAGAAACGGGCAAAAATGGAACATTCCTGTTAATCTGGGGTATCCGCTTAACGACACTCGCAATAATTTGGGGTATGCCCCGGACTTTACCAATTGCCGAAAAGCTTTTTACTCCCTAACGGTTGATGGCGATGAAGACCTTTATCTCATTGAGATTACCTCGGAAAGCACACTAAATTTTGAGGCGCAATAGGTTGCACTAAATTGTAAGGATGTTCGCACACCTGAACCTAAATAGGATCCTTCTTTGTTTGCTCACCGTAGGAATGGCAGCAGGGGGACGGGCATGGATATACGGGCAGGCAACCGGCGACCCTCGTGAGGATTTTCTATATGGAGAATACTATTTGTCGATGGGACAGTACCAGGAAGCCTTGCCCTTCTTTCTGTCGGCTCTGGAAACGAATCCGGACAATGCCAATTTTAATTATCGCACAGGATACTGTTATTCAAAAATCCTGGGGAGACAGTTGGAAGCCTTGCCCTATCTGCAGAAAGCAGTTACAGAGATCAACGGGCATTATGTAGAAGGAAAATACAAGAATACGGGAGCTCCACCGGAGAGCTGGTTACTACTGGGAGATACTTACCATCGCAACAATCAGCTGGAGAAAGCATCCGAGGCCTATCATACCTATAAAAACTTCGTGGCAGGCACCGATAAGAAAATGTACGATCTGGTCATGCAGCGTATTATGGGTCTTGGTGTTACCTGTGAATTTCAACGATTGGAGCTCAACACTCCCATGCAGAACATGGGGCCTCAGATTAACAGTCGTTTTTCCGATTACAACCCCGTTCTCAGCGGCGATCAAAAAACAATGGTATACACCCAGTATTGGGAATCGTACGATCGGATTATGATGGTAACCCGCGAGGGTGATACATGGGGGCCGCCCCGTGAAATTACTCAGGAACTGGGGTCGGAGGGGAATTGTTATACCACGGCCATGTCGTATGATGGAAAAGAATTGTACCTGGTGGTTTACGATCAGTTGGATTACAACATTTACCTTTCGCAATATCAGAATGGTACCTGGATGCTTATAAAACCTTTAGAGGGTAAGGTAAACAGTCGCTACCGCGAAACCAGTGCCACCGTCAGTGGCGATGGAAGTACGCTGTATTTTGCCAGCGACCGTCCGGGGGGCTTTGGGGCATTGGATATTTACCGTGCCGAACGGCAAGGTGCAGGGTGGGGAGAAGTTTCCAATCTGGGAAGTGTGATTAATACGGCCAACACCGAAGATGCACCCTGCATAATTGCCGATGGCACCCTGTTGTTCTTCAGTTCCAACGGTCACGAAACCATGGGCAACCTGGATGTGGTCTTCTCCGAGCTCGATGAGATGGGGAACTGGTCGAAGCCCATTAATGTGGGAAGTCCTATAAATACCACTTCTGACGATTTGTTTTACACCTATTTTGAAGATACGAAATCGGGCTACTTCTCCCGCGATTTTCCTGACGGGTACGGTAAAAACGACATCTACATGTTGAAAGGTGTAAAACGCTATGTGGCATCCAAAGAGAAGGACGCTTTTATTAGTATTCCCGCATCGCAAAGCCCTCCGCCTGCCTCAGAAAGCCGGGTGGATCCCGATCCGTACTTTGTAATTCGGACTAATCCTGCCCTGGCAACGGACGAAAATCCGGCATCGACTCTGCCGGACCTGCCGGCTTCCGGGAATCAGAAAATAACGGAGCCTGTACCAGTGGATGGGATGAAGCATCGGGAACAGGCGTTGGTTGCGGTGAACAAGGCCAGCCGGCAACCTGCAGGAGGTTCGGAGTTGGTAGCGACATTGGGGGATGAAACTGGAGATGTGCAATCGAAAGTGCTGCCGCTGAATGAGGAACGGTTTAAAAATATGGAAACAGAAAAAGCTGCCGGGGTTTCCACGCTGAACATCACTTCCGTAGAGGATTCGATTCCGGTTTATACCATACAGGTGTATGCCCTGGAGAAGTTTATTTCTCCCGATCAGTTTTCATTGCATCCCTTACAGGTTTCCCTGGGCAACGACGGGCTACACCGGTATACCTACGGCGAATATGACGGATGGTCTGCGGCACTTACTATTTTGGACTCCATTCGGGGGGCTGGTTTTCCGGATGCCTTCATCCGGAATATTGCTTCTGTTTCGAATTATACAATGCAATCCGTACGGAAATGAAAAAAGAGGATGTATTTCAGGTGAAGCTCAGAGCTCTGGAACCGGAGGATATTGACCTGTTGTTCGATTGGGAAAATAATCCCGAAAATTGGGCGGTAACCAATACCCTGGCACCATTCTCCCGTTTGATATTGCAGAGCTACCTGGATAATTCGCATCTGGATATTTATCAAACCCGGCAACTTCGTTTAATGATTGATGTGCTGCAGCCTAGCCACGCGGCTGTTACGGTAGGCGCCATTGATCTGTTCGATTTTGATCCTTACCATCTGCGTGCGGGTGTGGGCGTATTGATTGCCGAAAAGGAGTACCGTGGGAAAGGTATTGCAGGCCTGGCTTTGCAACATCTGGCAGATTATGCTTTCGGTATTTTACAGCTCCACCAGCTGTTCTGTAATATTGCGGTGGGGAATGCATCCAGCATCAAATTATTTGAGGCGGCCGGATTTAGCTGCATAGGAACTAAGAAGGAGTGGCTTAAAACCCGGGAGGGGTTCGAAGACGAACTTTTCTTTCAACTTCTTAGGCGAAATGTACCCCTGAAAAAATAGAATTTTTTTGTAACTTAACAGGAAGCACCATCGAGGGCAGGTTTCAGAAGAGGCCAAATGCCCGGAATTAGTTACAAAATACAGCCTCATGCGGCCATTTGAACGAGCCATAATTGTTTCGCTGGTTATTCTCTCCCTGCCCGTAGCCGGTATGGCGCAAGGTATTGCTGACCTGAAGAAACTGGTAGGGGAAAAAGATCAGAAAACCTTGGAAAAGGCTTTGGTTTCCCTGGATGAAGCCGCCAAACTGACGGTTGAAGCCAATGCGCATTATAACGATGCTTTAGCGCTTCAATCCAATTACGAG
>QKEH01000070.1 GCA_003252385.1 Bacteroidota bacterium
ACGAAGGTCTAACAGTAGAGGCTTGCTTTTTCATAGGATAATAGAACAAGCCATGAGTCGTGAACCAATTTTATCAAAGAGTGTCCTTACAAATAAGGTGTCGTAAGGGTTTTAATCATGTGGCAAGAAGTAAATACCCTAGTTACTTTATTAAAGGGAATGAATACCTTATTTACAATACCGAAACGTTGAAGGTGGAACCGGGCTATCCACGTAAGATAGAATACGATTGGCCAGGAATGTGGCCGGAATGGATCACCGCTGCCGTAGCTATAAGGAATACTTCCAAAGTGGTGTTTTTCAGAGGCTACCACTCAATGACCTACGATCTGAAAACCAAAACCATGGTTGATTCCTCGTTGATCAGCGACCTGAATCAATTCAAACTGCTGTAGGGAACAGAAGATTGCAAGGCAAAGTTAAAGCACAACAAGGAGGGTAAAGACACGATCAGTCAGTCTACTTAGTGCAGTCTATTGATTACCATGTGCTGAGTACCCGATATCTGCTAATCTTTACCCATCCGGGTGTTCAAGAGATTCTTTTTAGGGATAAAAAGTGCTATTGTCGGCAAGTTGCACTAACTTAGGTATAACTGCCTGTCTAATGGACTAGAAAAGCCGCGAGGCATTACGATTTAAAATTCGCGATTATGGGAAATACACCCTTGGAAAACATCTCTGGCATGTTGCTCATACCCCATCCGGCCTTCAGCTACCCCCATCAGTTAAACCATTTTCAAACAAACTTCTTAAATGCAAAACAATGAAAAAAGTCAGTATTCTGCTTTTGGCCATGGCCTGCTGCTATACAGCGCAAGCGCAGGAAGAATCGGAAAAGAAAAACTATGGAATAACGTTCTCCGGTTTTGTTAAGAACGATTTTTTCCTGGATACCCGGCAAACAGTGAGTTCCCGCGAAGGTCATTTTCTTTTGTGGCCGGATACTGAAAACCTTGATGCCAACCACAAAGATATCAATACCGGATACAACCTGAATATGCTGGCCATCCAATCGCGGCTTACGGGTAAAATAACTGGCCCCGATGCTTTTGGAGCTAAAACATCCGGGGTTATTGAGGGCGACTTTTTTGCTCAGGCCAACGATAACATCAACCTCTTTCGTTTGCGACACGCCTTCCTTAAACTGAACTGGAGCCATGCCGAAGTGCTGACCGGGCAGTATTGGAACCCTTTATTTGTAACCGAATGTTTCCCGGGAACGGTGTCCTTCAACACCGGCGCCCCCCTGCAATCGTTTGCACGAAACCCGCAGATACGGGTCAGCTATAAAACAGGGGGGCTGCAACTCACCGGAGCTGTGCTCTCGCAGCGCGATTATGCTTCGAAAGGAAGTAACGGTACCTCCTCGGAATATTTGAGAAATTCAGCCCTCCCCGACGTACACGCCCAAATTCAATACAAGATTGAGAATGCCGACGCCGGGACCTTGTATCTGATAGGTGCCGGAATTGCCTATAAAACCATTGTTCCCCGCCTTTCAAGTAAGGTAACTATCACCCCAGCCATGGACACCATATTGATTGATCTTTCGGATACCACAGCCACCCATACCGTAACCAAAGCCTCCGAAGCAACTTATCGGGTCGATGAATCGGTTGGTGGACTCTCAGCCATAGTATTCACTACCATTAAACTAAAACCTTTCACAGTAAAAATGCAGTACCGCTATGGCGAGAATCTTGCCGATGTCCTGTCCATCAGCGGTTTTGCGGTTAAACAAGTTGAGGATGCCACAACGGGCGAATTGAGCTACACCCCGCTGATTAACCATACCATTTGGGCCGATCTACAAACTAATGGCGAAAAACTTCAAGTGGGTATCTTCGGTGGTTACCTGCTCAATGCCGGCACCAAATCTGCCATGTCAAGCTCTAAGAACGCGGTTTATGGTTTGGGAACCAATATTGAATCGCTGTTGCGCATTTCGCCCCGAATACAGTATAATTCGGGGAAGGTGCGAATAGCCTTCGAATTGGAATATACCCAGGCTAACTATGGCTCCGACTACGACACCCATTACAAACCCGGTGAAACAACCAGCGTAAGCAACTACCGGGCTTTGCTTAGTACATATTGCTTCTTTTAATAAGGAGGGATTTTAGAGGGTTTTGGGTGATTGTTTAGTTAGGTTTTTAGTGCTATGACTTAACGAGCTTTCATGGGTTAATCGCACTCTCTTGCTTTTTTAATTTTGACTTAAAAGACTGCCACCACCTCTTCACATCCTTTAATATTCAGCAATATTCGATGTTTCAACCTGGGTGACGTCCAATTCTCCCTTGCACGAAAGAACATAAAACCCCTATTTCATGCTATATTCCAAGACA
Source organism: Bacteroidota bacterium (assembly GCA_003252385.1). Taxonomy (GTDB): domain Bacteria; phylum Bacteroidota; class Bacteroidia; order Bacteroidales; family UBA10428; genus UBA10428. The sequence continues at coordinate 2,351 of QKEH01000070.1, forward strand.
AAATGTGTAAATTTAAATAACTTATAACTATTTGAATTTCGATATATGTTGTTCCGTATACACTTTGTCTTCTATTTACTGGTTGGCACACTGTGCGCATCAGCCCAATTCCTCCCTCTGGATGCACCATTCAAACATATTACCGATGAAGAGGGCCTATCCAACTTGACGGTTAACTCAATCATCCAAGATGCCGACGGTTATATTTGGATGGGGACGGATGACGGACTGAGCCGATATGACGGATATGAGTTTAAAGTTTACCGTCATAACCGGGATGATCGAAATTCCCTGCCAGACAATGTGGTCTATGCTTTATTCCCGTGCAGGGACAAAGGGATATGGATAGGGACCAACATTGGGGGGCTGGCTCGGTACATTCCGGAAACGGACAATTTTATTTACTATCAAAATGACCCCAAGGACCTATCGTCCTTATCCAGTAACCGTATTCAAAGTATCTATGAAGACCAACAAGGTACCGTTTGGATAGGAACCTACTATGGCGGTTTAAACACCCTGAATGTAAAAACGGGCAAGATTAAGGCGTACCAACATTCCGAAGCCCCTAACAGTGTTTCTTCCAATTTGGTGTTGTGCGTAGTTGAAGACCATCATGGAAATATCTGGATACGAACCGATAAGGATATTGATCGTTTTAATAAAGAATCTGAAACCTTCACCCATTTATCAGCAGGCACCATTCAGGATCCAGAAATGGCGCCCTACTTCTCCGGCTCGCTGTTTCCTGATACGGACAACATACTTTGGGCTACCCAAAAAAACTATTTGCTCCGCGTTAACACCGAAACCCTGGAGTTTGATACCGTATATCCCAGCGAATATGTAACCGACGATCTGCTGTTGCTCAATATCACCCCAATGGACGACAATCACATTTGGGTAAGCCATAATTATGGAGTATTCCTGATTGACAAAATCAGTTTGTATCCCATCCCTTATTACCATATCGAAAACCGACCGACCAGTGTATTGCCAGGTCCTGGTATATGCATGTTACAGGACAGAAGCAGGTCGTTTTGGCTGGCTCACCCCAATCGTGGGATCAGCAAGCTAAACGTGAACCGGAAAGCCTTCGCCCATTTTAATCAAAATGCCATAGGTGGACAAACCGTTAAAGCACTTTTGTACGATACCAGTGATCGAATATGGGTAAGTGTGGATCGATTGTTAAAACGCCTTAGCTACAACATGTACACCGGGATATACGACCTGTCGGCTCCGGGACAATACGTGCAATTCTTTCCAACTACCCCCAACTGCTTCATGGAAGCATCGAACCGCGATCTTTGGGTAGGCACCTGGGGAGAAGGCGTTAAGATACTCCCCAATGGCGACACTAATGGGATTCGGGTTCTTGGAGTCGATGGCACCACCAATTCCCTGCCCGAAGGAAGAGTGCAGGCTTTAATGGAAGATAAGGACCACAATGTATGGATCGGAACCGAGGCCGGCCTCTCGCTGTACAACCCGAACAGCAACCGATACCGCCATTTTTTTCATAACCCCGACAATACCAATTCCATAACCCCCCTGGGCGTGCAGTCCAACTGTATAATATCAGACAAATACGGCAATATCTGGGTTGGAACCTGGGGAGGGCTTACCCGGATCAGTTCCACCAGCAAAGAAAAAAATTCTTTTGATGCCGGTTATAATTTTATTCAATATACCAACAACCCCGACAATCCCAACGCACTAAGTGATAGCCGCGTTATATCCATACTCTACGATGAAAACCTTGATGAGAATACGATATTTGCCGGCACCTATGGCGGCGGGCTTAACCGTATACTATTTAACGACTCCTCAGATGAAATTGCCAATACGAATTACACCACTGATGACGGACTATCTAATAACGTAATATACTGTTTGTTATCAGACCAGAAAAGCAAACTTTGGATGAGTACAAATGATGGTTTAACCTGTTTAAATGTCAAAACGGGCGAAATTACCACCTTTGGCATGACCGACGGTTTACAGGCCGATCAGTTTTTTTGGGGCGCATGTGCCAAAAGCCATAATGGAGACCTTCTTTTTGGCGGCATTAACGGGTTCAACATGTTCAAATCAGAGGATATTGTTAAGGATTCTACGGCACCCTCCATAGTATTTAGTGATTTGAAAATATTTAACAAATCGGTACCTGTTGCAAAAAAGAGCAAAGAGGGTTTTTCCATTGAAAAACAGATTAACGAGTTGGATCGATTAGTTCTTTCGCACCACGAAAATGTTTTCACCATAGAGTTTACCGGTTTGCACTATACCTTCCCTGAAGCCAACCGATACAAATACATGTTGGAAGGGTTTGACGAAGACTGGATTGAAGTAGACAGCCGCACCCGATTTGCAACATACACCAATATGAATGCCGGGAATTATACCTTCAAAGTGTTGGCATGCAATTACGATGGAGTTTGGACCAAGGAGCCACGAGAACTGAAAATTCGAATTAAACCACCCTTTTGGAAACGGTGGTGGTTTAGAATCGCCATCCTCCTGATAATTGCTTTTGTGGGGTATAAAATGTATCGCGAGCGGATGGATACCCTCCAACGCGACAAAGAGCTTCTTGAAAAGAAGATTAAGGAGGGTGAAACTCTGGTTCGGGAGAAGATTAAAGAAGTGGAGCGACAGGAGGAAGAAATCCGCAAACGAGACATTGAAGGAGCTGAAATGCGGTTTGTCAACCAAGGAATTGCCATATTTTCCGAACTATTGGCGTCCGGGGAAAATAATCTGAAGAATTTATCTCAGACTATTATTTCGGAGATGGTGAAGTATGTCGATGGAGTATTAGGCGTATTGTATATTGTAAGTGGATTGGAGGATGAAAAAGTGCTATCGCTCTATGGAGCATATGCTGTTGATCCTGAAACTATGAAAAATACACAGGTTGGCATTGGAGAAGGTTATGTAGGTACGTGTTTTCGCGATGCCGAAACGCTTATTATACGAAATGTTCCGGAAAATTATGTTAGCCTGAAATCAGGATTGGGAGCAGTGAGCCCTAAAATGGTTTGTCTGATACCCATTAAACAAAGAGAGAATATACAAGGAGTTATTGAAATAGCCTCCTTAAAAGAAATTGAGGACTACAAAATCAGTTTTATTGAAAAAATATCCGAGAACATAACAGCTAATATCTCTATTCAAAAAGCCACCGAGCAAATGAATCTACTGCTCGACCAGTCTCAACAGCAAACTGAAGAGCTTCGAGCGCAGGAAGAAGAAATGCGGCAGAATTTGGAGGAAATGCTGGCTACCCAGGAGGAATTGGAACGACAAATCCGAATTTCTGAAGAATTACAGAAGAATTTACAGAAGGAGAAATTTCTGTTTGACACGCTGCTTGAATACAGTCCGGTGCGGATTAACTTCAAGGATCAGAATAATAAATTTATGAAGGCCAGTAAATCCCTACTCTCTAAATTCGGTAAAGAAAAATATGAAGAAATAATTGGTCTGACCGAGTTTGACTTCTCGTCAAAAGAATACGCCGAAAAAGCAACGGCAGACGATACAGAGATTATGCAAAGCCGGCAAAGCCGACTTAACTTTATCGAATACGAACAACGTCAGGATGGCACTGAAGTATGGAAAAACGTTTCAAAAATTCCTATGCTGACAAAAGATGACCAATGTTTGGGAGTACTTTCTATTGTATACGACCTTACCGAATCAAAATTGGCAGAAATGGAAAATCACAGGTTAAAAAATGCGCTGTCCAGGTACGAAGTTCTGATGAATAGCTCTGCGTATTTTCTTTCTTTCAGCCCTCAAGGTCAGATTCACAGAGTTAGCAGTATGCTCTGCCAGTTTTATGGTTTAAAAGCCGACAATATGTTCAATCGACCGGTAACCGCATTTTTCAAAATTGATGAGAATTCTAGTTTATCCATACCCGAGTTAAGTGAAAAACTTCTTACCGAAGAAAATCTGGTACGCGAAAGTTTTCTCTTCACCAAGAACCAAACCAAACCGATGATACAAACCTTTACCGCTATTGAAATAGAAAAAAATACGTATGAGATTATCATGATAGGCCGGGTATGACAGTGTATTGATTCCATGCTCTCCCGGAAACTTTGGCCTTTTTACTTTGTTGGGGTGAATCCCGGTGGTTCACGTATTTCAAGACTACATACTGAAATACACATCGGGAATTCAAGATTGATGGAGTATAGTAAAATGAGGTGGGAAAAGACATTTGCTTTGATCGCTACCATTATACGCTTTGGAATAGGTTGAGGATCCTATTTTCTAAATTCAAAAATATAGAAAGATACAAAGAGAAAAATTCTAGATTCCTACGAGGTCCGTTGTAATGAAATTTCATCACTTTTAGAAAGTAGTATTACTCTATTAGATTCAATAATCTCGGGATCAATAGGTTTTGTAAAATTTGACACATCTCAAAGGGAAATTCTCGCTTATTTAAACAGACTTAGTAATACACGTTTCTATGATGAAGAGAAATGCCTTCTTAAACGTATTCAAAATGGTATTTCTTAGGCTATTGCTGATTCAGTTGTAGCAAATGTGCCGCCATCTCAAAAAGATGTAGAAGACTAATAACC
>QKEH01000029.1 GCA_003252385.1 Bacteroidota bacterium
ACAAAACGGGAATACTTGAAGAAAACAGAGTATACCGCTTCATCATTGCAAACAAAACTTGCATTTTGACAGGGGGTGACGTTTCAAAATTACATGATAACAATTGACTATCAGTGAGTTTAGTGATAATGTCTGTTGAATTCGGGATTAGTCGGATAATAGTGAATTTTTTTATATCTATAAATCTAACTGTTATATAGCAGGCTCTACTTTTCACATGTTCGTTAAGGCACATAGTTTACAAAGTTATAGGCACATGCTTTACACCAAACTTGAACTGAGCCGGCGTACTGAGGCATGACAAAAAAATTAGACCAATGGATCTATTCATGTCCTCAGTCGTTGGAAGGATCATGGCAGGTAGCGGTGTCAGGACAACAATCGTATTTTAGAAATAATCCCAATTTCGTTAAAAAGGGCTTCTATTCTTTTGGGTAAAAAAGGCTATATTTAAGTAATAACCCAACCATTAGGATATGTCTGGCTCCAAAAAAAACAAATATGCTGTCAATGAAACCCGGACAAGAATCGATGCAGAATCGATTGCTCAGGCTTTTATTGATCACCTCTACTATACCCAGGGGGTAACGCTGATCAACTCAAGTATTAACGATCTGTACCTGGCCCTTTCTTATACCATTCGTGACCGAATGTTATCCTCCTGGATAAAAGCATCGCAGGATATCATTGAATCAAAAATTAATACGGATTATAAGTTAGTGGCCTACCTGTCGGCCGAATTCCTGCCCGGCCCACACCTGGCCAACAACCTGGTATGCCTGGGGATATACGAGGAAACCAAAAAGGCCATGGAAGGTTTAGCAATTGATTTGGATGAACTCCTCAATCAGGAAGAAGAACCGGGCTTGGGCAATGGCGGTCTGGGACGCTTAGCATCCTGCTTTCTCGACTCATTGACCAACCTTCTGATTCCGGCCTATGGCTATGGGATCCGTTATGAGTTTGGCATTTTTGATCAGGACATACACAATGGCTGGCAGGTTGAAATTACCGATAAATGGCTTCGTTTTGGCAATCCTTGGGAAATGGCACGCCCGGAATTGAGCCAGGAAGTATTTTTGGGAGGGCATACCGAAGCCTATACCGATAAAGAAGGACACTATCGGGTAAGCTGGAAACCCGAAAGGATAATCAAAGGCATACCATACGATACCCCCATTCTGGGCTATGTCGATAAAAATTGCAATATCATGCGGCTGTGGAAGGCAGAGGCCATGGAATCTTTTCATTTTAAAGATTTTAACCAGGGCGATTACTATGCTGCGGTGGACGATAAGGTGGCTTCAGAAACCATAACCAAAGTATTGTACCCCAACGACGAAACCATTGCAGGCAAGCAGCTACGCCTTATTCAACAATATTTCTTCGTGTCGTGCTCCTTAAAAGACATGATTAAACTGCACTTCTTCCGTAATGAGGAGATCCATACCTTTCATGAACACTTTGCCATACAGATGAACGATACCCACCCATCGATTACTGTTGCCGAGCTAATGCGTATCCTGATCGATGATTATCTCCTGGACTGGGAACAGGCCTGGCAGATGACCACCCATACGCTGGCCTATACCAATCACACCCTTTTGCAGGAAGCGCTTGAAAAATGGAACCTTGAACTTTTTCGAAGTATCCTGCCCAGGCATCTGGAGATTATTTACGAAATCAACCACCGGTTTCTGAAAGAAGTGAGCCTTAAATTTCCTAACGATCAGGGAATGATATCGCGTATGTCGATTATTGACGAAAGCGGCAGCCGGTATATCCGAATGGCCAACCTGGCCTGTATAGGAAGCCATCATATCAACGGGGTGGCAGAATTGCACAGTAATCTGCTCAAGGACTACGTACTCAACGACTTTTACCGATTAACTCCCGGGAAATTCTTAAATATTACCAATGGGGTAACTCCCAGGCGATGGGTTGCCGTGAGTAACCCTATGCTTTCCGAATTAATTTCAAAACACATTGGCACCACCTGGATCAACGACTACCATCATAACATAGGTAAAATTGAGGTGCTGGCAAAAAACAAAACCTTCAGGAAACATTGGCAGGAAGTGAAACTAAAGAATAAAATACAGCTTGCTGCCTGGATTAAGAACCGCACTGGAATACATATTAACGAAGAGGCTTTATTCGACGTACAGGTGAAACGTATTCACGAATATAAGCGACAACACCTAAACGTTTTGCACATTGTATCGCTTTATAATACTCTGAAAAACCGCCCCGACCTGAAAATAGCCCCCCGGGTTTTTCTATTCGGAGGGAAGGCTGCACCGGGTTATTTTATGGCCAAAAATATCATCAAATTAATCAACTCTGTAGGCGAGGTGATTAATAACGACCCTGCCCTGAACAACCAACTTAAAATCGTCTTTATCCCCAATTTCAATGTACAGATCGGTCATCTGGTTTACCCTGCAGCTGATTTGTCCGAACAAATTTCATTAGCCGGCAAAGAAGCGTCAGGCACCGGCAATATGAAATTCGGGATGAACGGTGCATTAACCATTGGCACCCTCGATGGAGCCAATATTGAAATACGTGAGCAGGTGGGCGAAGAAAACTTCTTCCATTTTGGACTGAGTACCGACCAGGTATATGCGCGAAAAGCTGCAGGGTACCATCCTATGGAGTATTACCATACCAATTCCCGGTTAAAAACCATCCTGGATCAGATTGCTCAGGGATATTTCTCCCAAGGAGATACGGAAATATTTAAACCATTTATCGAGTCGTTGCTGCACCACGATGAATACATGGTGATGGCAGATTTTCAGTCCTACATTGAGTGCCAGGAAAGAGTGTCACAGGCATATATCGACCAAGAGCAATGGACAACCATGTCAATACTGAATGTAGCCCGCATGGGCAAATTCTCTTCGGATCGCTCAATAGATGAGTACGCAAGGCATATATGGAAAACTTCAACCATTTAGCCAACGCCAGTCCCCCCTCACAGTTCGATGCGCACCGGGCAATGATCCGATCCCATGATGTCGTCCAGGATTTCGGCCGTTTTAACCCGGGAAACGATCGCCTCGCTCACCAGGAAATAATCAATTCTCCAGCCCACATTATTCTCACGGGCTCCGGCGCGGTAACTCCACCAGGTGTAACGATCGGTAGCCTGCGGGTGCAAGTGTCGAAAAGTATCTACAAAGCCTTCCGAAGTATAACGGTCCATACCGTCAATTTCCTCCTGCATGTAGCCCGCGGCTTTGTTGTAGTTTGCTTTTGGCCGTGCCAGGTCAATGGGTTTATGGGCTACATTAAAATCGCCACAGGCTACCACGGGCTTGTGTGTTTCCAGTTTTTTGAGATGGTTAAAAAATGCCCGATCCCACTCTTGCCGGTAACCAAGACGCATCAGGTCGTTTCGTGAGTTGGGGACGTAAACATTTACCAGGTAGAAGTCGTCGTATTCCAGGGTAAGCACCCGCCCCTCCTGGTCGTGCTCGGCAATGCCTATATCGCTCTGAACGGCAAGTGGCGCCACTTTACTCAATACTGCCGTTCCCGAATACCCTTTCTTTACCGCCGAATTGCTATACATATGGTAGCCGTTGATTCCACTCAGCGCTTCGGCCACCTGGTCGTCCTGGGCCTTGGTTTCCTGCAAACACAGGATATCGGGCGCCATCTGCTCCAGTCTTTCGGAAAAATTTTTGGTCATTACAGCACGCAGGCCATTTACGTTCCATGAAATCAGGTTCATTCTAATGGGTATTATGTTAGAACTGTATAAGGGTTATGGGAGTGAAAATGTTCAACTATTAGGTACTCATTTCAACCCGTCAAATATACTCTTTATAAAAGTAATCCTTCGAAAATGGGTGCGACCTATCCCTCACTTGCTACATTTTTTGTAACTTATTCCTACAACAATAAGCACACTTTGAAAAAACAGTCTTCGGTAATCTGTACCTCTGAAACGCTTCAGGAACTGATCTCTGAGGCGGTGTTGGTGCTCACCTCCGATCTGAAAATCATCAGCATCAACCATCGCTTTATGGAGCTGTTTCCGGAAATCCCGCCCCCACAGGCCGGCCATTCCATACAGCAACACTTTGCTGACGAATACTACTACCCATTGGTTGAAGCTTTTGTGAATGCTGCACATACCGATCAGCAGTTTGTCGAAATACAAATTCTCTCGAACGATGGTATCAAGCACAGCATGGAATTACGCAGTATTCAAAAAGAACAGTCCATTATATGCGTACTTTCCGATACATCGGCATGTAACGACCTGAAGGAAGTGCTGGGCAATAAAATCGTCAAATACCAGAAATTCATTGAAATGTTACCGGCCATGGTCTGCGAAACCGACCGGAACGGCATGCTGCAGTTTGCCAGCGACATGGCGCTCCGCCGATTCGGGTACTCGAAAGACGACCTTGCAAAGGGGCTGCATTTATTTGCCTTGCTAAGCGATATCGAAATTCCACGTGCCCGGACAAATTTTGAAAAAATACAACAGGGCGAAAAGCTTCCTCCCAGGGAGTACCTGCTCAAAACCAAGTATGGCGAACAGTTTCCTGCCCTGATTCAGATAGAGTCTATTATTGAAAACCAACAAATCAGAGGGTTCCGTGGAAAACTGGAAGACTTGTCGGAGATTAAGAAAATTGAAAACGAATTGAAGCGAGCCAAGGAAAAGGCCGAACAGTTGAGCAAGACGAAAAGCGATTTTCTGGCCAATTTTTCGCACGAAATAAAAACACCCATCAATGCCATTACCGGATTAAGCGAAAACCTGATTAAACACACCACCAATCCGATACAACTTTCCCAGTTAAAAACCATCCGAAAGAGTGGCCAAATTCTGCTTTCGTTAATTTCGGATATACTGGATCTGTCGAAGATTGAAGCCGGCAAGTGGGAGCTCTACCCCGAACCGGTTGACCTACACGAACTGCTGATGGATGTGAGCGAAACGTTCAGCTACTCGATCGAGGAAAAAGGACTAATTTACTACACCAACATGGACGAAAAGCTGCCAAAATTCCTGATGCTCGATGGAATTAAGCTGCGCCAAATATTATTTAACCTGGTTGGAAATGCCGTGAAATTCACAGAGAAAGGGCATATTTCAGTGGCCGTTGAGGCCGTGAAGCAGGAGGGACATTACGATCTTACGATCGCTGTTGAGGATACTGGATACGGGATTCCCAAAAGCGAACAGCGCCGTATTTTTAAAGCTTTTGAACAAGGAGAAAAAATGCGCAAAAAAATAACCGGAACAGGATTGGGCCTTGCTATTACCAAGCGCATCGTTCAAATGATGAAGGGGGAAATCCGCATTAAAAGCCAATTATTTAAAGGCAGTACGTTTATTATTACCCTCCCGGGAATTTTAGCAGTGGAGTATGGTTTCACCTCACCAACCCATCGCGAAGCTCGGTCTTCAAAATATTTCCCGGATTTGAATGTGCTCATTGTCGACGACATTTATACCAACATTGAAACACTCGAGGCATTTCTGTTAAATTACAACTGCAGAATACAATCGGTGCGCAAGGTAAACGATGTTTTTCAGGCTTTAAAAAGCGAATCCCCGCCCAATCTGATCTTCATGGATATTTTTTTGCCCGATATTTCAGGGATTGAAGCCTGCCGGTTTATTAAGAGCATGCCCAACCTGGCTCACATTCCCGTAGTGGCATACAGTGCCAACGTGCATCATCTGAGCGAAGCGGATAAAAACCTGTTCGACGACTTTCTGTCCAAACCGATCAAGGAAAGTACCTTGCTTGAAATTTTGGAAAAATACAGCCAACACCGCAACCCAACCTCTCTGCAGGAGGGAAGCATCGCACAAAACATGAGTGCCATGGTGGTGCAAGAACTCCGACAACAGCTTACTGCGAGTTGGAAACGGGTGAACGAGTATTGTATTAATGACGATATTGAAAGCTTCGCCAGACAACTTCATCAAATAGCACACAGCCATCAAAACCCGGTTCTTGTTCAGTATGCCGAAAACCTGCTCTCGCAAATGAAGGCGTTCAATATTAGTGAAGTAGAATCCGAACTTAAAAAACTGGCATCGGTATTTGCCGATGCATAGCCCTTTTCGTATGGATAACCTGATGGAAAACCGAAAAATACTTATTGCTGAAGACAACCCGAACAATATCCAACTGTTGGGTTCCATACTCAGGCAATACAAACCCCAAATTGTTGTAGCCAGGGATGGGCGGAAAGCCGTGAAAAGTGCTATTGACCTACAACCCGACCTTATCCTGATGGATGTGAACATGCCCGAAATGGATGGTTACGAAGCTTGCAGAAAACTTAAGGAACACCCCGAAACTCAGCATATTCCGGTGCTTTTTCTGAGTGCCCGTTCGGCTACCGATGACATTGTAGCCGGTTTTGCAGCCGGAGGGGTCGATTACATCCAAAAACCCTACATCGAAGCGGAACTGATTGCCCGGATCCAAACCCACCTTAAGTTGCTGGTAAATAGGAATAACCTGAAAGAACTGATTCGCACCAAAGATCGGTTTTTTGGAATTATTGCGCACGACCTGAAGAACCCGTTTCTCAATATTGTCGGGTATTCGGAATACATTCAGGAAAATCTGGAACAAATTGAAAAGCAAGAGCTGCTACGATATATTAACAGTATCTTTCAATCGGCCTTTGCTCAAAACCGGCTTCTGGATAATTTATTGGAATGGTCGGCTTTCCAAACCGGAAGTTTTACCTTCACCCGCGAAAAACTGTCGGTGGACGAAATGGCTTCAGACATTTTTCAGCTTTATCGTCAGGTGGCTCTTACCAAGCAAATCCGGTTATTAAACCTGGCCGTGGAGAAGTTGTATATTTGGGCCGATAAAAACATGGTTAATACTGTTTTGCGAAATCTGGTTTCCAATGCTTTAAAGTTCACACCGGCAGGGCACGAAATACGTCTCCTGTCGGCCCGCACCAAAAACACGATCGAAATATCGATAAGCGATCAGGGGGTGGGAATGAGTGAAGAACTTATCAGAAAAATTTTTGCCGAAGATCTACAACTTACCCGATATGGGACTGCTGGTGAAAAAGGCACTGGTCTGGGATTGAAACTATGCAAGGAATTTATTCGTGCCAATCAAGGCACCCTCCGTGTTCAGTCCGCGGAAAGCCAGGGTACCACTATTACCCTGGTGTTTCCATCCGACAATCTATAGCAGCGACTTCACCAATTCCAACACTTTGGGTGGGTTATATGGTTTGGTAATCCATCCGGTTGCTCCAGCGTCTTTACTGGACTCTTTGTACGTCAGTTCCTTGGTTACTACTAGCACCGGAATAGCTGCCAACCGATCCACTTTACGAATGGCACGGGTAAGTTCAATCCCATTCATCCGCGGCATATCTACATCGGTAATTACTAAATCGATATTTTGCTTGCTGAGCAGCTCAAAAGCTTCCTGGCCATCTTTACAGTAAATTACCTCGAATCCGGCCTTCTGAAGCACCGAACGCAACTTTAGGATGATTCCTTCAAAATCATCGGCAATGAGAATCGTTTTGGTATTCATATTCCTTCATGGTTTACCTTTAAAGGTACACACTTTCGGGTTGTATTGAAACGGATTCCTTAATTTTCAGCAATTCTGCGCAGGGCTTCTCCAATTCCAATTCATCGCGACCGTTGGGAAGTGAGATAGATGGTATTAAACGATTGTTATTGAGCTACTGGAGCGGTTGTTGGAATTACTCCACTTCGGAAATAAACCGGGTTCATCACAGATTACCATCTGTTTATTTTGATTTTCACTAAGGTGTAAAAAGTTTGTCTGAAAAACGGAATACAGCTCTTCTCGAGGATCGTTAACTGGAACCTCTTCTACTTCAAGGGAATTCCTTTATAAACTGCAAAATCTTTCGCCCATTGGCGGAATTCGTTTCGGATTCCTCCCTGGTAAGCCTGAAGAAAAGTCAGGTCGGCCACCGGGTTGGCTTCAATGATCTGAATGCCTTCGGAGGTGATGGCTACATCCCATCCAATCAGAAAAAAGAACGGAAGTTCTCCATGCATTGCTTCCACCTGTTGTACCGCCAGCTTGAAATGTGGAAGAGCTGTTCCTTTAAAGGGTATTCCGGTTACCGGATGCTTTTCGTGAAAGCTGCGGCTGGGTTGGTACTGAAAAGCTGCATCGGCAAGTACACCATCACTCGTAATCGGACAGGTAAGGTTTCCCATGCCGGTATTGTCCACCACACTATCGCCCAAGCCAATACGCAGAAAACCGCCCAGGCATCGATAGGTATTACCGGTATTGACCGTATACAGTCGTAAGGAATTCACACTGGTCGAATTGAGCCGGTTCATCTCGGGATGTTGCTGAATGATGTTCTGCAGTACAAAGATTCCCTGCGTAAGCAGTTCGCTAAGGTTTTGAATATTCGACAGCACATTATTGATACGAATTTCGCCACCACCGGTATCCAACTTAAACACCCCACTGCCACCACAACCTATATGATGCTTACAGAAACAATGTATTTCATGTTTGTGCAGATCTGCAACAGGGATGCTTCTTCGATGGTCATAAAAGTGAATCGTTTCTCGTTCTGCATATCCGATATTGGGAGCTACGGGATAGTTTAACCCTTGCATATATCGGTCAAATAACATCTTATCTTCGAGTACTGCGCGATAATAGCCCCGGTTTAAGGAATTATGGATACGATGAAACTCCCGACGTGCCAGCATATTAGTCATATTACTTTGCTTAACATGAAGCCCCAGGAAAAAATATTCTATCAGTACGCCTTCATTCCGCAGGTACCAGATAATCAACTCGAAGAGAATTCTGAAAAACGATTTTGAGGGTATTGCTTCCCTGTAAAAACTACGGGCATCTTTAACAGTTCGGGTAAGTTTATGAATCATGGTTAGGATTTTAACTGACTATCAGAAGGGGGCAGGTAAATTATTCTTCCAATTGTGCATTTACATAAAATGTATTTTTTACTTTTGCTTCGCTGAATAGCAGATCGTTAAGTTATAAATACCCTATCATTATCGCTAATAAGTTATGAACATATTGCGCTATTGCACACTGAAGACCCTGTTTTTCAATTTTCATCATTTTCCATTAAAAACGGCTTTGCGCTTTCCGGTTTTAGTTGGCCGCCATGTAAAATTATTCTCCACAAAAGGTTCGGTGCATATCGAAGGCCCCATTCGCCCCGGCATGATTAAAATAGGATTCGATTTTGTAGGTATCTATTATCCCCAAACCACCCCGGCTATATGGCACAACAAGGGTAAAGTAGTTTTTCGGGGCGACGCTATGATCAAATACGGGGTAAGTATCAGTGTGGAAGAGGGCGCCGAACTCAGTTTCGGAAAGCGTTTTCGAATATCCTGCAACAGTGCCATTGTATGCGCGCAAAAGATCGATTTTGGCGATGACAACCGCGTATCCTGGGAAAGTACTTTTATGGATACCGATTTTCATAAAATACTTTCTTTGGACGATCATCGCCTACTCAATCCCGATTTATCCATCCATTTAGGCGATCGGGTATGGGTGGGAATGCACTGTCGCATACTGAAAGGTGCCACCATTGGCAACGATTGCGTTATTGCAGCCAACACCTTGGTAAACAAACCCATTCCGGGGAATAATCAAATTATTGCCGGACAACCGGGCGCGGTTGTTAAATCAGGAATATACTGGAGTAATTAAAGGCTTGGAATGTCGATTACTTAATCGACGAATTTGGGAAGACAAATGTAGAAGGTGGCTCCCATGCCTTCTTCACTCACTACCCCCATGGTACCGTTATTTAGCTGTATAAAATCGCGACAAAGCACCAGACCTAAACCGGTACCTTGTTGCCCTTTGCCTTTAATGGTGTGTTTTTTATCCTTCAAATTAAAGAGAAAGGGCTGGTCTTCTTTTCGGATTCCAATACCAAAATCGGTCACCGAGAGTTTCCAGTTTTCATCATCGGAACTGATGCGTACCTGCACTTCCGATGAATCGGACGAAAACTTGATGGCATTGTGCAGAAGGTTGCGTACCACCAGGGTAATCATTTCCTCATCGGCATATACTGCGCGACCCTCGTATTCGGGGAGCATCAGACTAATGCCCTTTTGCAGAGCACTTGCTTCGAGCAGGGAAAAGGTGCGTTCCACCAGCGGGAGCAATTCCACCCGTTTGGGCTTGGCCCGCAGGGTGCCTTTTTGCAATAGGGCCCATTGCAGCAGATTTTCAAGCAGGGCAAAGGTTTCTCCCGACGATTTTCGGATTTGCCGGATATTCCGGAAAATTTCCTTCTCGTTGAACAATCCGAATTGCTCTTCCATGATTTCGGTTAACTGATGAATGGCGCCTACCGGGTTGCGCAGGTCATGAGCCAGAATGGCGAAAAACATGTCCTTGGTATCGTTAACTTTCTCAATTTCCTCATTCTTTTCCTGTAGCTGTTTGTTTTGATCAACAATCTTCCGGGTACGCTCTTCCACCCGGGTTTCCAGTTGATTGTTGAGTATTTCAAGATGATGGGTCAAACGTTCCGACTTTTGAAAGAGGCGACTGTAACGGGCTGAAAGCATTTGAGCCATGGCAATGATAAATACCACAAAACCTCCTGCGGTAGGATAATTGGATTGAATGTACTCGCCGGTAAATAGCAGGTCGAGCGTAATAGCTGCTGCCAGAATGATAAATGCGATAAAGAATACCATGGCTCCTTCGCGACGGTTCCGCAATGCTCTTAACGAAACGTAAATCATATAGAGGATCATGGTAAACATGTGCGCCTGAAACACCACCAAAAGGTGCGTGTAAATGCGTGCCGGAGTAACGAACAGGATAAGAATGAGCAAGCCTCCTGCCACGGTGTACACATTTCTAATCACGGCATTAAACTCATTCTTCAGAAAATGAGCCATGAAGATCATGAAGGCCAACGTGCCTCCAGGCATCGAGAGGTATTCAAATTTAATCAACCACTCCCAGGGCAGGTTGGGAATAAAATTAAGAATGAGAGTCTCATTAACAGCCAATGTGCGCAAGGCAATAAAAAAACATACCAGACCGATGTATATCGAATAGTTAAATTTGGTGCTTTGAATGTAGAGCAATAACATATACACGGCAAAGAACAACATGGCTCCAACCAAAAGTGCAGCTACATTGGCGCGGTCTGCATGTTTTTCCCTTACGGTTTCTTCGATACCAAACAGAGTATGATTGTACCAAAAACCGCCACGGGCATAGTCAAAATTCGAAATCTGAATAATAATCTCAATTTCTTTCGACCTGGGAGTAAAGCCGAAAACGCCCGGTCGGTATCCCGGTTCTGAGTTTTCGGGACTAGTGCCCACTTTACCGGCTTCCATGAGCAGGTTTCCATCTATATACACTTTGGCTGCCGTACCCAAACTGGCCAGGTATATGGCCATGCGGGGATATAACGAATCGGTGCGTACCATAAGTCGATAGGTAGCACAACCGGTTGCACGAAGCGTGTCAATAGCAACCATCCGGCCATTCCAGTTGCCCGGAACATGAATATAGGCCGGCGCTGGCGCTGCCGAGTCTTTAAATACTTTTGGATCCAACAAGGCATCCCAGTAAAATTCCCATTCGCCTTCCAAACTAATGGGATTCCACCGGGCTTCCTGGGTTCCACGCAAATCCAGAACTCCTCGTTCAAAAACAGGAGTTGCCTCCATCGTCTGGATGGCAACCAGAGAAGCAACCAGGAAACATCCCCAATATTTTCGATACCTCTTATTCATTTAAACATGCTGAAGGTTTGTATTCGAAATACTCAAACAGAGGTTGCATTTAGGTTAATAAAAAACGGATGAGACCGCGAAGGTACTAGTTTACCTATAAAAAGCAAAACCTTAAATTCCAAACAGTCAGGTACCGTTCCTAAGTCATCTTATAGCGGAGGGTTAAAATAGTCCTTTCGGATTCAATTTTGCACCATTGGAGCCAATGGGTATAGAAAGCCGGTTTGGAAACAAACCTCACCATTCAGACCATCTGCACCTCACCATCAATTCAGGTATTGAATGTTACAAATTACCTAACTTGCAGTTATACCAACTTCTTCCAGCCAATCACTACAGTATGTTTTATGATGAACTAAAGAAAAGGGATTTATTCGAATGTGACCAATATGCTTGGGAACTGGTAGACGGAAAACCCCGGTATCGATGGTATAAGGAGGCTCAAACTGCCATTCCACTTATTGCCGAATGCGAGAAAAAACACGACATAACTCATTCCGATTTTGCCGATCTCGAGGTGTATTTTACTAGTATGAATTGGGTTGCTTGTAACGACCCGGGAGCATTGCAATACATTCTTGCCAGGCGTTCCAATCCGGTATCCCGGTCGGTAAAAGAAAAAATCCTTCAGTACCTTGAAAAGTTCCAATACTTTGAGGCCTGCGGATTGGTTAAACTCTTCCTAGCCACACAGCCCATGCCTAAAGAACGAAATTTCCGATTGTTGCTCGACAAAGCGCTTTACGATATCAAAAGCCTGGTTTCGCACATACAATCGGCCTCACAGATTCTCTATACCCTAAAAACCCTGGAGCCTCATAAACTGGATGATGTTATGTTACGAGATAGTCTGGCTATTGTGCTGGGTTTTGACGAATTTCATGGGAAGAGGATAGCCCGGATTATGACAGCTTTGGAATGGCTCATGGAAAATGCCCCGCTGGAACTGAAAAATCAATTCAATATGCTGGTCTGCACCGAAATCAAAGATGAAGCCATTCTGCTTTTTTTAAAATACGAAAAATTTGCCATCTGCTCCTGGCTGGAACAAGCGTTGACCACCTACCAAATCCCCGGGTACTATTCCATTCCGACCCGCAAGACGCAGAACAACATCTCAACGTTAGGTGAGGAGTAGCCAACATTATAAGTGCGATAAGGAGTGTGCCGGTCGTGCAACAGAGAAAGTTCGAAAACTGCTGCCCGCGCACACCGAACTTGGCGTATCAAATAAATCCCAGCATTCTATGCCACATGTAGGCACATTCCATTTCAGTGGAGAATGCTATTCGGAATATTGGTTTTTAAACTCAGGAACTCCCAAAATGGGAACAAAAAGTATTGCGGTCGGTCATTTCACCCAAAACCACTTTCAAAAGTGTGTGGTTAGTTAAAATTCAACGGAAACGCCACTATTCCATACTCTAGGAACAATCAGGGATGTGGTTTACAGCAATAGAGCCATACCTGGTCCATCCACCTTATTCGAAACAATTGTTGTACGTTTCAACAATTCTGGGTATGTCATTAATTGTATAAAATCGGATTTTACCATATTGGTTACTTGCGAACAATCACTCATACAGGTCGATATAAAAATCTTGAATTTTTGATGGATTCCTTTGGTCTGGAAATTTGTAATGCAAGCAACAGTCATATAAGGTGTTCTGGCATCGGGTAATGTATATCCGGTTATTTTCATAATTCTGTTTTTTAAGATTAATTGTTGCCTTTTTGACGTAAAGCAACCGAAATTGGATTTGCCGGAACTCATTTTTTTATACCCGGCTTTTATACCGGTTCGGCGGATGCGGAGCATGGAGCTTATTTTTTACCTTTGAATGCTGGGTTTTTCATCTCCGCTAAATGCTCCGGTGCCGGCAAACCCTTAGGGTAATACGGCTGCAGAGCTCGCAGTGCAGGTCAAATTATCCGTTCAAAGAGCAGGCTTATGAAAATCACGTACCGGTTTGAGAAATCGTTTGGCCCGGCAGCCTCCTTCGCCGGCGTGCTCCTTTTTATAGCTGGTATAATCGCAACCTTTATCTCATTCACCGGATTACTGTGGGTCATCATCGGTGCTTTTGTGGGATTTACCCATACCTGTACCACCGTGGATAGCCAACGGGGGCAAATCAGGTTTGCCAATGTTTTTTTGGGCATTTTCAAAGTGGGTCCATGGATTCCTGTGGGGCGCGATATGCAAATTGGCATCCGGTTACGCCATAAGGTGTATACCAGCTATAGCAGGAGCAATCGTGCCTTAAGCCAACGGGTGGATGAGCGTATAGCGTATTTAGTGGACAAAGAAGGGAACCCGGTTTTACCCCTGTTATACCTAACGAAAACTAAGAATGCAGACCGTGAAATAGAAAGGATCTGCACCGAATTGGGTATACCACTTCCCGGAACGTCTAAACCACTCCCTTACATTTACACATAAACATGGAAAACATTTTGCTCATTACCTGCAACACAGCGCAGGAAGCCTACCTCATTAAAGGTCGATTGGAGAACGAAGGCATTTTGACTATGGTAACTCACGAAAATGTAAGTGCTTTATTGCCTCAATACAACGGATTGCTGGGTGCCGGAGTGCAAGTTTGGGTGCACCAGGCCAATTTCCGGGAAGCCTGCCGGATTATTGGCCCCGAAAAATCGAACCCCGGAATTCCGCAATGCCCTTATTGCCACTCAAAAAACGTACGGTATGGTTTAGGTAGGCAGAAGTGGCGAAAAATGTTCGCGGCTCTGTTTTCAGCGGTGCTTTGGAATCCATTCGGAAATACCCTGAATGCCTATTCTTGTAACGATTGCCATCGCGATTTTACACTCCTGGAATAAACCTGCGTGGCATCTGGTGAATTGGTTGCTCTCTAAGTACGCTGTATAGGAATTTTGGAGGCCATCCAATAATACCGTTACTTTAGCGTTCACCTTTCAGCAGATTCAAACATTTTTCCTAGTTTTGGGAACCCAATAAACTCATGAAACGCTATCCGTTCCTGTATATTCTATTGTTAGTCGGGCTTTTGGCCGGTGCCGGTGTGGCTCGGGCACAGGAACATACCGTACGCGGTACGGTAACAGCCGACCCCGATGGGGCGTTTCTTCCCGGCGTTACGGTGGTAATTCCCGGCACAGCTACCGGAACCATTACCAACCTCGACGGTGAATTTTCCCTGACACTCCCGCAAAGCCGGGATACCCTCGAATTTCGTTTTGTGGGCATGGAGACCCAACAGGTTGCTCTGGCCGGCAGGAGCGTAATTACGGTTCAGCTTCATACGGAACGTTACTCCGTTGACGAAGTGGTGGTAACTGCCCTGGGTATCTCGCGCGATGCCAAGTCGCTGGGTTACTCGGTTACGGCCATAAACAGCGATGAACTTACCGCGGGCAGTAACCGTAGCGTGCTCAATGCCTTGCAGGGCAAAGTGGCCGGGGTAAACATAACTTCAGCCTCTGGGGCTCCCGGGGCTTCCACACGGGTGCTGATGCGCGGAATCACTTCCCTTACCGGAAGCAACCAACCCCTGTTTGTGATCGATGGCGTACCGGTTAGCAATTCGGCATCGGGGAGCAGTTCCATCAATGGGGGCACCGATTTTGGCAACGGTATGAACGATATCAACCCCGAAGATATTGCATCGGTTTCTATTCTCAAGGGCGCTGCCGGAACGGCTCAATACGGCTCGCGTGCCGCCAACGGGGTGTATATGATTACTACCAAGCGCGGACAAAAAGGGGGGAACGGCCAGGTAACGTATAATTCGTCGCTTATGCTCGAAAAACCCCTGCGACTGGTGCAATACCAAAATAACTACGGACAGGGTATAGGCGGCGATGCCGTGCTGTATGAGAACATGAGCTGGGGGCCGGCCTTCGACCAGCAGTTTCGTCCCTGGGGGCACAACGTCGACAATACCTTACGGGTGAAAGCCTACCGTGCCTTGCCCGATAATGTGAAAGAATTTTTCGAAACCGGTGTTAGCTACAACAATTCCATTGCCCTTACCGGAGGTGCCGATAAATCGGCCTACTACCTGTCTTACTCCAATGTAACCTGGGATGGAATTTTTCCAACCGATGCCGACTCGTACAATCGCCACACCCTGGCTTTGCGCTCATCGTACCAAATAACCCCACGCTTCAAATCCTCGGCATCGGTCAATTATGTCCGTAAGGATAACCGTTCGGTCTCTACCGGGCAGGGCGAGCAATCGGTGTACAACCAAATTATGCAAACGCCCCGCGACATCAGCCTGTTGGAACTGGCCAATCTCGAAACGGAATACAACTCGGTAAATAACCACTACTCCCTGTATACCCTGAACCCTTACCACATCTTGCAGAACAATGGTAACGAGAACCAGTCGGACAGGCTCTACGGTAACCTGGTTCTGGAGTATGCACTGGCTGAAAGCCTGAACCTGAAATGGAACCTGGGGGGCGATGTAACCAACCAGCACCAGAAAGCCTGGCAGGCACGCGTGAAACCCGAAGGGAATAACGAGTATTCTGCCGTGTTTGTGCCGGGGAGTGTAAGTCGCAGTTCGATGAACCAAACCAATCTGAATTCCGACCTGCTGCTTACCTGGGATAAAACCCGGGGTAACTGGGAATATCATACTCTGTTGGGCTATACCGTAAATCAGAAATCGTACAGCGGCCATGGCGCAGTGGTAAACAGTCTGAACCTCAACGATTTTTACAATCTCTCCAATTCGACCGAAGCCGCTCAGGCCAGCGAGGCCTACGTGTTGCAACGAATGTTGGCCGTAAACGGAAGTGTCGACCTGGCCTTCAGAAGCATGCTTTTTATGGCAGCCAGCCTGCGTAACGAGTGGAGTTCCACCCTTCCCTCGCAGAACAACTCGTACTATTTTCCCGGCGTTAACCTGGGTTTTGTGTTCACCGAACTGATGCCATCGCTAAAACACAGTTTTCCCTACGGAAAAGTTCGGGCCAGTTGGGCCCGCGTGGGCAACGATGCCGCTCCCTATCAGGTGTATTCGGTATTCCAGAAAGCTTTTCATTCCGATGGTTTCAGCTATATGAGCTATCCCATCAACGGGGTCTCGTCGTTCGATGTGGGCGATCTGCTGGCCAACGATCAACTGAAACCCGAGCTGACCGATGAATACGAAGTGGGTACCGACCTGCGCTGGTTCGACAACCGGCTCACCCTCGATTTTGCTTACTACCACCGGGCTACCACCAACCTGATATGGCCTACGCCGGTGGCCAGATCGTCGGGCTATGCCAGCCAAATGCAGAACCTGGGGAAAATTACCAATAAAGGGATTGAAACCCTGCTTACTTTCGTTCCCGTACGTCGCAGTAATTTCCAATGGCAATGCAGTATCAACTTTACCAAAAACGACAACCTGCTCAATTACCTGACCAATGGGCTGGAAAGTGCCGAACTGAATGCTCTGCGGGTCGATGGCGGCCAGCAAATCAGCTGGGTGGCCATTCCTGGTATGCCCATTGGGGTTTTTAAAGGTCGTGCCCCCAAATACACCAGCGACGGACGCATGATTGTCGACAACAACGGTCTGCCCGTGGCCGGCGAAGAACTGGTAATTTATGGCAACAGTCAATACAAATATTACGGAGGGCTGTCCAACAGCTTAAACTATAAGAACCTATCTCTATCGTTCCAGTTCGACTTCCGCAAGGGCGGGTTGATGTATTCCCGCACCAAAGACATTACCCATTGGGCCGGTACGGTTCCCGCAACCCTGTATAACAACCGTAAGCCCTTTATCATTCCCAACTCGGTAGTAGAGGTAGGCGAAGACGAAAACGGAAACCCCATCTACGAAGAAAATACTACCCCGATTGACGCTGCGAACCTTTCGGCTTTCTGGGGGAATGGTGGTATGGAGATCGATGGCAATTCACTGATCGATAAATCGTTTATTAAATTGCGTCAGGTTGTAGTGGCGTATGCGGTGCCCCAAAAACTATGCAGCCGGCTTAAGCTGCAAAAGCTGGAACTGAGTGTGGCAGGTAACAACCTGCTGTTGTTTACTCCGGCTTCGCAAAGCTATATCGATCCGGAAGTTACTACCTTTGGAAACGATCTTCAGGCCGATTTTGGCGAATACGGTGCCCAGCCCACCACCCGAAGTGTAACCTTTAACTTGCGAGCTGTATTCTGATGAAAGCATCCCGTATCATACTGATCCTTGCGCTTGCTTTGCTGCCTCTGGCTTGCCACGACTGGCTCGATATCAATCAGGATCCGAACAATCCCTCGGAAGTGGGCTACGAAAAAGTATTGCCATCCGGTATTACATCGGTGGTGTATGTTCTGGGCGGCCGGTATCAGGTTCTGGGCGCCCTGTGGTCGCAACACTGGACCCAATCGCCGGGGGCTTCGCAGTATGCCGGCATCGACTCGTACGATATCAACAGCAGCAGTTTCGAAGGCCAGTGGGATGAACTGTATACCGGCGCACTAAAAGCCTTTGAGTACGTTCGCCAACAATCGGCTGCCGAGGAGCAGTGGAACTACTACCTGATAGCCACGGTTATGCAAGTTTATGCCTTTCAGCTGCTGGTCGACCTGTACGACCGGGTGCCTTTCCATGAGGCGCTTGCCGGCGACCACAACCAGCTGACTCCAGCATACGATAACGGTCAGGCAGTTTACGACAGTCTGCTGCTGCGAATCGATGTTGCCCTGGCAAAAGATTTCAGCGCCGAGCTCCTGAAAAACCCCGAAGAGGACGATTTTATTTTCGGGGGTGAAATGAAGCGATGGAAGGAATTTGCCAACACGCTCAAATTAAAAATCTATTTGCGCCAGAGTGAAGCACGCAGCGACGTGGCTCGCGAGGGCATTGTGTCGCTCTACAATCAGGAGGTCGATTTTCTGGGGCAGGATGCTGCTTTTACCTACTTCAGCAATCAAACCGGGAAACGCAATCCGCTATACGAAACCGAGATGATTTCCTTTGGAGGAAACCCCAACCTGGTATTGAGCAATACCCTGTATTCTTTTCTGGTTGAAAACGATGATGAAGAACGCCTCTCTGCCCTGTTTGACCGGCCAACCGAAGGCAGCGGACAGCACAAGGCGCTGGTTCAGGGCAACTACAACGCACCGGAGGAACCCGCAGGAACCACCAGTTCCAGCTACTCCAAACCCATACTGAGCGCTACCGAACCGGTATACCTGTTCAGCCTTTCCGAAGTCAACTTCTTACAAGCCGAAGCCATTGTGCGCTACGGGGTAGCCGATTACAACGAGGCTCGCGAAAAATACAACGAAGCCATGCGATCGGCCTACTGGAGGGTATTGCAACGGGAATACACGGCCTATACCTCTGAAGTTTCGGCACTCATTGAGAGCAAGGTGAACAGTGAGGCTTACCGTTTCCCGGCCGAAGGCAGTGCCACCGAGGAAGTGGTGGAAGCCATAATGGTTCAGAAATGGGTATCGCTGGCCGGAATTCAAAGTCTCGAAACGTTTTTCGAACAAAACCGTACTCATTACCCTAAAATCAGCCCGGTAGCTGCTGAACACAGCAATTATGAGCCCGGTGAATATACCGTGTCGCTGAACAATGTTACCAGCGGGCGTTTTCCCAAGCGACTGATATTCCCGAAATCCGAAGATGCAACCAACCCCAATACCCCGGCACCCGAGCCCGTGTGGCAAAAGGTGTGGTGGGATACCAAAGCAGAATAGACGAATGCGTGGACTACCCCTATATAGCCTGATACTCGTGCTTCTTTTCGGAGCCTGCGAACGATGGAATACCACCGATGAGGTTTCGCACGTGTCGGAACTTCCCCGGATTACCCTGGCCGGCGAAACTTTTATGTCAGTGCTTCGGAACGATACCCTCGAGTACGAAGAGCCCGGAGCCTCGGCCGTTGCCAACGGACAGGAGCTTACCGTATATGCCAGCGGCTCGGTCGACCTGTCGCAGGTGGGGGTGTACCTTATTTTGTATTCGGCCTTCAACCACGATGGGCTGGAGAACACCGTCCGCCGTATTATTGCGGTAACCAGCGAGCCGGTGAGCGGAAACGACCTGTCGGGAACCTACGAGGGAACCTTGTGGACCCCCATGGAAATGGAGGTGAAACAACTGCACCGCGACGGCTGGTACCAATGCGAGGAAGTGCTGGGACATCCGCTGTACGAGATCCCCGGCCAGTTTGTAGATCTGGGCAACAACCAACTGGTGCTTTTGCCCGGCGATGGCGACTTGGGCAGTTATGCGGCCAGCGAAGGGGAATATAGCCTTTCAACGCTTAACTGGGTGGTGCATTTGCTCGACAAGCCAAACGATGGTATCGAAATTGCTGTATTATGGAGAAAAAAATTCTGAGATCATGACTCATTTAAGGTTCTTATGGGTATGCGGAATCATAGTCCTGTGGAGTGCCTGCTCCAAGGAGAAGTACGATATTGAGTATCAGGAAGGGTATCCCAACCTGTTTGCCGATAACTGGATTGCTTTCGAATTTCAGGGAGGTAACCTGGAGGGCGATTTCACAGAGCCTTACGATATGGTCACTTCGCTGGATCCGAACCACGAAAACAGCCTGATTCTGGACAAACTCTACCATGCCGATGTGCGGGTTCGTGCAGCTTGTTCCGATACGGCTTTTTCGGTAACCCTGGGCGATAATCTGGATACCGTAAACCAGAACAATTACCACATCCGGTACATATCCCTGAAGGGATACATCACCACCAACCCGGTGCTTACGGATATGATCTATCGTGCAGCTTTAAGCTACTACCAAAATGCATCCATTACTCCGAAGCAGATTCAGGATGTGCTCTTCATGCGAGCCGGATATTACGACAGTCTGCAATTACGTATCGACACGGTTTTGGTGATTGCTTACCGGAAAACCGGTTTTGAAGATGTAGATTATCAGCCCTAGCCCTATGAAAATATCTGCCAGTTCCATTTGTTACTCTTTTTCGGTGCTGCTTTTGCTGGGCATGTTGGCGTGCAACGAAAATTCAACCACTTCCGAGCGTGAAGAAGATGAACCGGGTTACGATCATCCCGAAGGGTACAACGAATTTTATCGGTTGATTACGACCCCCATGGGGCAGCAATCCAATAACTACCCCGTAAACTATCAGCTTAAAGCCTTACAAAAAGCCAAAGAAGCCGGGAGCTACCATAAGTCGGCTCGCAGTAACTGGAACTGGGTTCAGCGCGGTCCGGGGAATGTGGCCGGACGTACCCGCGATGTACTGATTGACCCCAACGACCCGACCCATGCCACCTGGTATGCCGCATCGGCAAGTGGCGGGCTGTGGAAAACCTCCAATGCAGGTGCCAGCTGGCAGAATCTGACCCCCGATTTGCTCAATCTGGCCACCAACTGCCTGGCTATGGCTCCTTCGCAAACCAATATGCTCTACCTGGGTACCGGCGAAGGTTATGGCGGTTTTGGCATGGTTACTGGTAACGGAATTTTTCGCTCGGCCGATAGCGGGCAGAGTTGGGAACAACTCACTTCAACCAGTAACAACGAAGATTTTCGCTGGATCAATAAGCTACTGGTAAGTAACCACGATGCCAACACCGTGGTATGTGCCACCAATACCGGAATTTTTAAAACCACCGATGGCGGCGTCAACTGGAACCCTGTGTACCACAAGGGCTATGCCGTACAGTGGCTGGCAGTGAACCCGCAGAATCCCAATACCCTGTATGCTGCCGTGAACCGTCTGGGAATCATAAAGTCGTATAACTTCGGAACCGACTGGGTGGCAGCCTGGGAAGGCATTGGAATCGGATACCGTTTTTCCGTAGCGGTAAGCCCTGTTGACTCCAACCGTGTCTTTACCAGTGTGGAAGCCTCCGGACAGCAAACCGACCTCTACATTTCGGACAATGGTGCGCTAAGTTGGGCAAAGCTGTACGACTACGACTATTCGTTCTACCATTTTTTGGGTACCCAGGGTTGGTTTAATAATATTGTTTGTGCTCATCCTTTCGATGCCAATCGGCTCTTTATTGGAGGTGTCCATTTGGGGACAATCCGCTTCCTGAGCACAACCAGCCAGAGTACCCGGCAGGTCTTGCGCGTTGACACGGTGGGTATCGGTGGGTACCTGCGCTTTGTCAGTTTCGGGGGCGCCTCTTTCAACGGGGCTTTAGCCCTGGGGCTCGATGAGGGAGCCGATGTGGACGAAGAGGATTATGTGAGTGTGGAACTGCGTTTTGGCCCAAGCCGGAGTCAGCGGGCACACCGCTTTACGGTTCCCGTGGGCGAGGGGGGCGGCGTGCCGGAACACCTCTACAGCTATCAGGATTATGTTTCGGTGCCTTTTGAGGTATGGGATGTCGACCATAACCAACAGCTGATGGTTTCGTTTCGCGATCAGGATCGTAACGGTGCGTTTAATCCGGAAGATATTGCCTGGGATGACCCGATCAGCGGAAGGGAGTATGTTTTTGTGCACAGCCATCCCTATGCCGAAAGCCCCGAACCGGCCATAGCACAAAGCGGAGGCCATTACAATAAAATGCTCTATTTTCTCTGGCCCACCCTGCCGGTGGATTCTACCTGGCATGCCGAAGACTTACCGGAAGCTTCCCTGTCCATCCGCTACGGATCCTTTAATCTGCGGAATGCCACTACTACCATACTGGCCAACGATACCCGCAACAGCGCACTGCATGTCGACCATCACGATTTGGAAGCAGTGGTTCTGGACGCCGGGCAAAAAACCTTCATGCTGCTTGATGCGAACGATGGCGGCGTGGGCCTCTCATCCGACAATGGCAACGTGTGGAAGCAGTTGAACACCGGGTATACCACCACCCAGTTTTACGGAGTTGCCAAGAAAGCCGGAACACTGGAGTTTATTGGCGGAATGCAGGATAATGGCACCTGGCAGTCGCCTGCCGGCGAAGAAGCCACCCAAACTTCCGCTTATCTCGACCGGGTTGCCGGCGACGGTTTTGAAGTACTCTGGCATCCGGTATATCCGAGCCGGATACTGGCTACATCCTATTACAACCATATCGAACTGTCTCTGGATGGAGGCCGCAGCTGGACCACTGCTAACCAAGGCATTTCCGGGGGAGGCCCGTTTATTACCCGCCTGTCAAACTCACCTCAGAACCCCGATTTGGTATTTGCAGTGGGGAACTATGGCGTGTACCATCATTCCAATTTCGGGGTGGGGCGCTACCCTTGGCGACTTACTGAAATTGACTCGGGATGGGCATTGAACAATGAGGTTACCAGCGCGCACAATGTGGAAGTTTCTTTGGCCAGCCCTGCAGTGGTATGGGCCGGTGGCGCCATGCATGCCAACCCCGACCTGAATATCTACGTTTCGACCGATTACGGCGAAAGTTTTGAAAAAACCACGGTATACAACGAACAGGAAATGGGATACATCACTGCCATTGCCACGCACCCCACCGATTCGGCAACGGCCTACCTGTTGTTTTCCATGGCCGAACATCCCAAAATTTTGCGCACTACCAACCTGGGTGAAAGCTGGCAAGACATAACAGGTTTTGGAACCGGCAAAACCAGCACCAACGGCTTCCCCGATGTGATGGTGTATTGTCTTTTGGTTCACCCCGATGAAACCACAACCCTTTGGGCCGGAACCGAAATCGGTATTTTTGAAAGTACTGATAATGGTGGTTCCTGGCATTATGCCGATATTGGGTTCCCGGCCGTATCGGTATGGCAGCTGTTTGTACAGGATCATACCCTTGTAGCAGCCACCCACGGACGCGGTATCTGGACCACCTCACTTTGGCCCGATGCACTCTCGCAAATCACTTCGGAAGCTTT
Organism: Bacteroidota bacterium; assembly: GCA_003252385.1. Lineage (GTDB taxonomy): Bacteria > Bacteroidota > Bacteroidia > Bacteroidales > UBA10428 > UBA10428. Next base: position 23,603 of record QKEH01000029.1, read on the forward strand.
GGAAATGAAGCTCTATCCCAATCCCACAACCGATGGATTGGTAAACCTGCAAGCCACCGGCCTTGAACCCGGAGAACTGACCTGGGAGGTATTTTCTGCCTCGGGGATGAAACTTTTTACCGGGCACGCGGTTTCCTTATCGCAGGAATTTCATTCGAGCATTAATTTGTCGGATTATGCGGCAGGGGTCTACTTTGTTCGCGTGTCCTGTGGCGGAAGCCAGGTGGTGCGCCGGCTCGTTCATCGCTAGCCTGTTAGCAACCCGCAGAAACGACTTTAAGTTGTTTGGCAGGATTTATTATATTTGCACTCCGTTGGAAAAACGACGGCTAGTAACCAGGAGAAGATTTTATAATTATGGATAATTACGTAGTTAACCACTTACGAGAATTAGAAGCTGAATCGATATACGTGATACGTGAGGTGGCGGCCCAATTTGAGCGCCCCGCTTTGCTGTTTTCGGGAGGTAAAGATTCCATTGTGATGTATTACCTGGCCCGCAAGGCTTTTTGGCCTGCCAAGGTGCCTTTCCCGTTGCTTCATATCGATACCGGGCACAATTTTCAGGAGACCCTCGATTTTAGAGATAAACTGGCCGAAGAAACAGGTGCCAAATGCATTGTTCGTTTGGTTCAGGATTCCATAGACCAGGGAAGAGTGGTGGAAGAAACCGGTTTCAATGCGAGCCGGAACATGTTACAAACCACTACCTTGCTGGATGCCATAGAGGAACTTAAACTGGATGCAGCCCTGGGTGGCGGACGCCGCGATGAAGAGAAAGCCCGTGCCAAGGAACGTTTCTTCTCGCACCGCGATGAATTCGGACAATGGGATCCCAAAAACCAGCGCCCCGAATTGTGGAACCTCTTCAACGGTAAAAAACGGATGGGCGAGCATTTTAGAGTTTTCCCCATCAGCAACTGGACCGAAATGGATGTTTGGCAATACATTTACATGGAGAACATCGATATCCCCAACCTGTATTTTACCCACAAACGTCAGGTGTTCAATCGCGACGGGGTTTGGCTGGCCGTTGATCCCTGCATTCCCTGCATTACCATGAAACCCAGCGAAAAAATGGTGGAACTCGATGTACGGTGCCGTACCATTGGCGATATTACCTGCACGGGACTTACCTTGTCGAAAGCCGATAATCTGGAGGACATTATTCAGGAGGTGGCTGCCACCCGTACCACCGAGCGGGGGGGACGTGCCGATGACAAACGCTCCGAAGCTGCCATGGAAGATCGCAAAAAAGAAGGCTACTTCTAATCAAAATAACACCAGTAATGCACCTTGCTGACACAGGGTTGCCAAACATATAAAACATTCTAAAATGTCCGAATTTCAGGAAAATCAAGCAGGCTATCTGAACATGCAACTTCTTCGCTTCACCACTGCCGGTAGTGTCGACGATGGAAAAAGCACACTAATTGGTCGTCTGCTCTACGATAGCAAAGCCATTTTTGAAGATCAGATGGAAGCCATTGAACGGGCCAGCATCAACCGGGGCGAAGAGCATGTAAACCTGGCGTTGCTTACCGATGGCTTGCGAGCCGAACGCGAACAGGGTATTACCATTGATGTGGCGTATCGCTATTTTGCCACCCCAAAACGGAAATTTATTATTGCCGACACTCCGGGGCACATTCAGTACACCCGCAACATGGTTACCGGTGCTTCTACGGCCAATGCCGCCATTATTCTGGTGGATGCCCGCAACGGGGTGGTGGAACAAACCCTGCGGCACTCCTTTATTGCTTCCTTGCTCAAAATTCCGCACGTGCTTATTTGTGTGAATAAAATGGATTTAGTAGACTACAAGGAAGAAGTCTTCGAAAAGATCAGAAAAGACTATGAAGGCGTATCGGAAAAACTCGATATTAAAGATGTTCGTTTTGTACCCATTAGTGCACTCAAGGGCGATAACGTGGTGGAACGGTCCGAAAACATGGACTGGTACGAAGGCCCAACTCTGATGTACCTGCTGGAAAATATACATATTGCGAACGACCGCGATTTTAGCGATCCCCGTTTCCCCGTACAATACGTTATTCGGCCGCAATCCGATGAATATCACGATTTCAGAGGTTACGCAGGTCGTATGGCCGGAGGGGTTTTTAAAGTGGGCGATACTGTGGTGGCACTGCCTTCGGGCATGTCCTCGAAGATTGCTTCCATCGAAACCATGACCGGAAAGCTGAATACGGCTTTTCCTCCTCAATCGGTTACCATTACGCTGGAAGATGATATTGATATCAGCCGGGGCAATATGCTGGTTGCACAGGATAACCAACCCCAAGCCACTCAGGACATTACCATGATGTTCTGTTGGCTTAACGAAAAGGCTTTGGTGCCCGGTGGTAAGTACACCATCCGTCACACCACCAACGAAGCTCGGTGCATTATAAAGTCGGTCGATTATAAAATGGATATCAATTCGCTCGAAAAAAACACCACCGACAAATCGGTAGGTTTGAACGAAATTGGTCGCATGACCCTGCGCAC
>QKEH01000119.1 GCA_003252385.1 Bacteroidota bacterium
TTTTAATTTCATATTTTAGGTTTACATATACTATTCAAACCTAACACAATGAAATTTTTAAACAAACTACTGGGCAGCGAGGCCTCCTCCATCGTCGAAAGCGTAAGTAACGTAGTCGATGAATTCACGCTTTCGAAAGAAGAAAAGCAGGAATTCAAATTAAAAATGCAGGAAAAATTACTGGAATTTGACCGTCTGGCTGCCGAAAGCTACCAACAGGAAGTGTCGGCCCGCGCCGACATCATTAAGGCCGAAATGGCTCAGGGCGACAACTTTACCAAGCGTGCCCGCCCGGCAATAATTTACGTGGGATTGCTCTTTATTTTTATTGTTAATGTAGCGATTCCCATTGTTGGATTTTTCACCCAAAATGTAGAGGATTTAACCAAAATACAACTGCCCGAGGAGTTCTGGTGGGCATGGGGAACCGTGGTGGGCGTGTATGGTGCAGGACGCAGCATTGAGAAATTTGGCTACGCCAATAAAATCACACAGATGGCAACCGGCTCAGCCATGTCCGATACCCGGAAAGGTAAACAAAACTCATTTGATAACGCTCAAAACAGTGTAGGATGATATCCATTACGAACCACCGCATTGACCCAACCGCTTCGGAATTAAAATTTTCCTACGACGAAAGCCCCAATCACTCGGGACTGTTTCGCACAGGTACGCCCGACACCCTGGTTATGCACTTTACCCTGGGCGACACCTACACATCATCGGTAAACTGGCTGAAAAACCCCAATGCCAAAGCTTCGGCGCATTTGGTAGTGGGCCGTAAAGGGGAAGTGGTACAACTGGTGCCATTTAACCAAATAGCCTGGCATGCCGGTGCCAGCCAGTGGAACGGCCGGAGCGGGCTCAACAATTACAGCATTGGTATCGAAATAGCCAATGCCGGCATCCTCTCCAAACGATCCGATGGGTACTACACCACTTTCGGGAAACGCATTGATAACGACCAGGTAGTACTGGCTCCTCACAAGAACGGCGGCCCCGAACGAGCCTGGGAAGCCTACACCCCAACCCAGATGGCTGTGGTGGAACAGCTCTGTGAAGCCCTGATTGCTAATTATCCCATTAGCGAACTGGTAGGGCACGACGACATTGCCCCCGGCCGCAAGTTCGACCCCGGCCCGGCATTCCCCATCGAAAGTTTGCGCAGCAAGATTCTATTTGGCCGTAAAGATGAGGAAGAACGCACCCTCGATCGCGAGAGCAGGAACAAGGGTATAGTAACCGCCGAGTTGCTGAACCTCCGTCAGTCGCCCTCACTGAATGCCCCAACAGTTACCGAGCCTTTGCGGCAAGGCACCCGTTTCGAGATCCTGAAAATAGAAGGCGACTGGGTAAAGGTTGATGTATGTTTGGAAGGCTGGGTAAGCAGGAAGCATATTAAGTACTTTGAATAGAAATACCCTGCCAAGGAAACTTTAGCTCTTAAATTAGGAAGGGGGCGGTGTCCGCCCCCCCCCTTCTTTTTCTTGGGAACCATTTTCACCCACACTTGTTAATGGTGTACAGGGTGTAGTATAAACTAACCTCACCATGACTCTAAAAGCAGATACTTACTTCACTGATGGCTGTGGCCGATGCCCCCTTGGGGGTACCCCGCAATGCAAGGTTCACCGCTGGGCGCGCGAACTGGAATTGCTCCGCAACTTGGCACTCGAGTGTGGGCTAACGGAAGAACTCAAGTGGGGCATGCCCTGTTATACCCTTAAGCAAAAGAATGTGGTCATGGTATGCGCTTTCAAGGAGTACTGCGCTCTAAGCTTCTTTAAAGGAGCCTTGTTAACCGATCCGGAAAACAACCTGTACAAACCTGGAGAAAACAGCCAGGCTACGCGCCAGCTGCGGTTCACAAGCAGTGATGAAATTGGCGGACGCGAAGCGATCATTAAAGCCTACCTCTTTGAAGCCATTGAGCTGGAGCAAGCCGGCCGTAAAATTTCCTTTACCGAAAAAAACCAACTCCAATTACCTGATGAATTTCAGAAAAAGCTGGATACCATACCCGAACTAAAACAAGCTTTCGAAGCGCTGACCCCCGGACGCCAACGTGCTTACAGCCTGTATTTCTCAGCTGCGAAACAATTCAAAACCCGCGAAGCACGAATTGATAAATACCTACTCCATATACTTAGCGGCAAGGGGCTGAACGATACCTGACCGGAATTGCCCTTTTAATAACAGGCAAGCCTTATCTTCGCAGGCAAACATCAGGAAATGCACGAACTATCGAAAATTATATACAGCATTGCAGCTTTTCAGCTATTTTTTATGGCTTGGGTAGTTTTGTTTTACAAACCCGCTCCTACCGCCCGCTATGGGCTGAGTGCTTTTCTGCTGCTGAAATCCCTTCTGTTGATGTTGATACTGGGGCGTTGGTATTACCCGGTAATCCCACCCGGCCAGGGTGTGCAACTGATTCACCAAGGCTTGGAGTTATTTCTCCACCCAATATTCTTCCTGTTCGTCCTAACCGCCTCCTACCAACCACTACCCCGTGGCGCTCGCATTTTGCCTGCCCTGATACCCTTTGCCGTATTCGCTGTATTGGCCAGCCTGCCAATAGCCTGGCAAAACACGCCGTACGTTCGCCTGTTGGGAATCATTAACTATTACTCTCAGGCGTTGGTGTATTTCTTTTTGGCACTCAAGCGCTACCAGTCCTTCCGCAACGAAATGCGCAACTACCTGAGCGAAGATCTAATTCAAAACCTTCGCTGGCTGAGCCTCTGCATCTATGGTTTTATTGCACTGTGGGGCATTGCGGCATTTCTTGACGTGCTGAATCTGTACTTGGAGGCCGACTATCCAGGACTGAATCTGGTGCTGGAGATTCTATTTCTGGCTACCATTCACGTAGTGTTGTTCCTGGGTATGCGTCAACCTGAAGCCATATCCGATGCAGGAGTTCTGAATGCTAGCCGTGGAAAATACGCGTCATCAAAGCTAAACGAATCCGACAAAGAAGCTATACTGAGCAGGCTCGCTCAGCTCATGCAAAATGAACACCTGTACCGAACACCTAACTTAACCTTGAAATTATTGTCAGAACGGCTTCAGGTTCCCGACAAACACCTATCGCAGGTAATAAATGAGTGTTGCGGGCAAAATTTTTGCGAATACATCAACAGGCTGCGAATTGAGGAAGCCAAGTTACAACTATGCCATCCCGGCCAAGCCCATAAGACTGTACTGGAAATTTTGTATGAAACAGGATTTAATTCCAAGTCGGTATTCAACACGCTGTTCAAACAACATACCGGCGAAACGCCAACCAGGTATCGTCGCAACCAGCACCGTGTGGCCGATCATTGAATCCGGGATGCATCGCATAAAAAGAGACTCAGATGGAATAATTACGGGCGAGGGTGTAGAACGGTAGTTCTGTTACCTTTCACAACCTACTATAAGCAGCCTTGGAGCAAACGAGCAAGCCTAGTTCAAAGGAATACGAACGGTAAAGGTAGTTCCCTTTCCCACCGAGCTGGCTACCAGAATTTCACCATCGTTCTTTTCAACAAACTCCTTACACAGAATCAATCCCAATCCGGATCCCTGTTCTTCTTCGGTGCCCGCTGTGGAACAATTCTCTGTGATTTTAAACAGTTTTTTCACCACTTCTTCCGTCATGCCCACCCCGTTGTCTTTAACGTTTATGGCAATGTGGCCGGGTTGCCGATCTACATTCAGGGTTATGGATCCTCCCTGCCGGGTAAACTTAATGGCATTGCTGAACAGGTTGCCAAAAACCGTGGTGAGGGTATACCGATCCGCATTAATCGTATCACCATGGGTTATTTCATTCCGTACCGATAATTTCTTTGCCTCAGCATTTTCCATGTAGGGCGTAATACTGGTCTCAATCAATTCGGCCAAATTTAGTTCTTCCTTATTTATTTGGATGTGGTTACTTTGCGAACGCGCCCATACCAACAGGTTGCTTAGCAGATTGTAAGTGGTATTTGAGGCACTGTTAATGGCCGCTACATAGCTTTTAATCCTGTCCTGAGACATCTGATCGAAATTCTTGAGCATCAGTTCACTTAAACCAAGTATGGAGTTGAATGGACTTTTCAGGTCGTGAGCAATTATGGAGAAAAATTTATCTTTGGTAGCATTGGCTTCTTCCAGAATTTCAGCCTGAGTCTGAACCTCCTCGTTCGTTTCCTTAAGCTTTTCGTAGGCTTCCGCCAATTCCTTTTGCTGCCTAACAATAAGATTGTTTTTTTCGACGAGTTCCTTATTGGCCTTGCGTTTCAGCAAAAATCGGTTTAATAGGAGCAGGATCAGCAAAAGCCCTGCCAGGGAGAAGGCTATCAAATAGTTTCTGACCTTTTGCTGCATTTCAATATCTTTGCGCAACAAGGCGTTCTCCTTCTCCTTTTGTTCCGACTGATACTTGATTTGAATGTCGGCAATTTCTTTGGTTTTAATTTCTTCCCACAGCTGGGTATTTACACATTTATGAGCAAGTATGGCCTCATAGGCTTCCTTGTAATTACCCAGTGCCACATTGGCAACCGCCAACTCGTATTGAGCCAGGTTTTCTATCCAGAGGATTTTTAGCTCGCGTGAATTTTTTATAGCGTCCTCAGCAAAGTATTTCGCCTTTTTGTATTGTCCAAGGTCGTTGTAAATCTCCATCATATTCACATGAACCTTGGTTAAATACAGCTTGCTGTTCACTTCCTTGAAGATGGCTTCAGCCTGCAGAAGCAGCGGCATAGCCTCATTGGTACGATTGAGCTGGATCAGGCACTTCCCGGTAAAAGCAATTCCAATTCCCTCTTCCAACCGGCTGTGAATTTCTCGGGCCGCATCGCGCGATAGTGTAAATTGCTCGATCGCCTCTTCAAACTTTCCCAGCTGAAAATAGATGTAGCCAATATTTACATAAACCGAAGGAATGTATTGCTTCACTTCCTCACGCGGCTGATATTTTAGCACGGCAAATTGCACTTCAAGAGCTCTGTCGGGATCGTTCAGCTGCATGTATATTTCGCTTAAATGGCTACGCAGGGTAACCGCTTTGGCAGTAGCTCCGATTTTATCGTAAAGTTCGCACGCCTGGATATTGTAAGGCAAAGCCTTTTCGTATTGGCTGGTTCCCTGGTAGGCATCGGCCAAATGTGCATACTGCTCGGCCATGTTGAAGGTATCGGACAGCTGAATAAAAGTTTCCAGCGCTTCTTGATGAAAACCAACTGCGGTATCGAACGAGGATTTTGCAATATAGTAACACCCGAAATTTTGTTCGGTAATAGCCTTATACTTCTTATTTCCAAGCTGTTGTGACATCTTGTGGGCTTGATCCAAAAAAAGAATCGCGGAGTCGCTACCTTCTTCATTGTAGGCCATTCCCAGGTGGTTGAGCAGGCTGACTTTTTCAGTGTCGGTAGAGGCATGCGCAAGTTCGTACTTCAGGCTGTCTGCATCCACGCACCATACGCTGCTGCTAACACCCAGGTAGCAGGCAGTAATTGCTAGCCATTTATTCATAACATTCGAGGTTTACGGGTGGGAACTTTAAGGGATCCCAAGTTAACGATAGTTTGCTGTAATTCCTAACGAAAAAAACCGGACGGGGTTACCCATGAACGGAATAGTTTAGGCCACGCAACACCTCCCTGACTTTGGGCACATGCTCACCTTGAAGGATAATTTCACCCTCTTTGGCTGAACCACCCACACCACATTTATTCTTCAGGATTTTAGCCAGCTTCTTCAAATCATCTTCCGTACCTACAAAACCTTCAACCAGGGTAACGATTTTTCCGTTTCGCTTCTTGCGATCAATACGAACCCGTAATTTCTGATCGGAGGGGGGCAAAGTTACCGCTTCTTCATCACCGGAGTGTTCGTAGTTAAACTTCGGATTGGTGGAAAATACCACTCCAAGTCGATCTTTCCAATCTTTTTCCATGAACCGCGTTTTCACTAAATTTATCCGACAAATATAGGTTTTCCCTAACAGAATCTGAGTTTATCATGAAGAAGAATTTCCTGCTCACCCTCTTGGCTTTCCTGCCTGCCCTCCACTGTCACCCGGGACAAAATAAAAAGGTAGACACCACTTGTGTTACCGGCTTTGATGTTGAGCGGTACCTGGGTACCTGGTACGAACTGGCTCGCTTTCCACACCGCTTTGAAAAGGGTTTGCAGGGGGTGCAGGCTCGTTACACCCTGCAGCCGGATGGCTCCATTGAGGTACTAAACAGTGGTTATGAAAATAATCTGCAAGGCCCAAGGCGCTCTGCCGAAGGCAAAGCAAAACTGGCTGGCGATCCCAATACCGGCCACCTCAAAGTAGCTTTCTTTTTATGGTTTTATGCCGATTACCGGATTCTTGAACTGGATACAACGCGGTATCAGTATGCACTGGTGGGAAGTTCTTCGGACCACTACCTGTGGCTCCTGGCCCGTTCGCCCTATTTGGCCGATTCCACCTATCAGATGCTGGTTACTAAAGCTGCCGAACGCGGCTACGATACCTCCCGGTTGGTTCGGGTACAACACAAAGCATTGCTTAAAATCGATCCGGGCAGATCCATTTAAGAAATTTTGCAACCCGCTATCGCACTTTTCGATACGCAGGTATTACATTGAAATCCGATAACCGTTTTACTGTTTCTCTTCTTTAGGCTTCCGGTCGCATTTCTGGCATTCTTCGCCATACTCCTGCTGACAAGCCTCTTCGGTGGGGTAGCAATAGTCCTCGCCATAGGCGCCCCAGGGTTGTTCTTCGGGGCAGCCCCTGCACTTAAAATCCTTGCCTATGCCCAGTTTCTCGCACGAGGAAAGGAACAGCAACCCCACAATACAACTCAGCAGCAGTACTATGGTTTTATGGCGGTAAGTGGCAGGTGGTGTGTTCATGATCGTTCGTTTTCAAGTACAAAACTAGAGCTTTAGC
>QKEH01000005.1 GCA_003252385.1 Bacteroidota bacterium
CGGATGAGCCCCATCCCACTGCAACCTGCCCAAATGTAGCCCTGGCTATCGCGATGTATATCCCGGAGCAATTCCATTGGGAGCTCGGAATCCAACGATTCAAACAGGTAATCGGCCTGTGCAGGCAGAATGGCTGCGGACAGAGCAACCACACTCAGAAGAAACCGTCGGATAGGAAACATAAGCAAGATATTGTAGTAGCGGGGCCTGCAAAAAACACGACAATCGTTCCATCTGCCCTCACATAACCCCTAATACACCGAAGGAGAAACCCTTCTCCAACAGCGGATTGAAAGCTCTCCCCCAGGAAATTGGAGGATAGTGTGTTCCAATGGTGCGCATTTTTTGCAAACACCATTTAAGTTATAAAAAAAGAAGAACTTATCCTCATTCTATCCCACTTTCTATATCGCACACTGTAATACTCCGGATTTTAATTTTTTTATTCGCTAATCCCCTTTTTTCGGCACGGAGTGCTTTGCGATCTTCGGACTCATTGAGAAATAAGCATGGAGAATTGAATGCGGGGAAGTTTTCTACACCATTAGATATAAGTGGCTATCTTCTGATACAGCTCCTGAACATTGATAGGTTTCGAAATATAATCGGTAAATCCGGCACTCCGGATACGTTTCCGATCCTCATCATGCACATAGGCGGTTTGGGCAATAATTACCTGATTGGGTGCTTGCTTCTTTAACCACGATAAAGTTTCGTAACCATCCATATGGGGCATTTTTATGTCCAGAAGTACCACATCGATAGTGGGATACTGCAAATACAACCGCGTGGCTTCCAGACCGTTTTGAGCCCAAACAATACGAGCCTGTGTTTTACGTAACGAAGCGGCCAGGTATTCGTAATTGTGCTCTTCGTCTTCAATAATTAATATGGTTTTCCCTTTCCAGTTAAAATGGGATTCCTGGGGGATTTCCGGAGTATTTTCCTTATTCCCGCTTTGCAGTACCTGGTTGGGCAGGCTGAATATAAATTCCGAGCCAACACCCGGTTCCGATTTCAACCGGATATCGCCTCCCAAAAGGAGCGAAAGCTTTTTGGCAATGGACAGGCCAAGCCCCACGCCCCTGGTAGCTGTTGGTTCACCTTCCTCCAGTTTAACAAATTGTTCAAAAATGATTTCCTGTTCTTCTTTGGTAAGCCCACGCCCGGTATCCTTCACCCTGAAAATCAGCTGGGTTGCCGAACTTTGTACGTCCACCAACACCTGACCTGCCCGGGTAAACTTAATGGCATTGTTCACCAAATTGGTTAACACCTGTCGGATACGAGCCTCATCGGAATAAACCTGATAGTTAAATGCCTCCTGAGTGTTAACAAACTGAATGTCCAGGTTTTGTTTGTTTGCCAGCGGATAGTACAAGGCCTTCAACTTCTCAAAGAATTCGTTCAAAGCAAACGTTTTATGATGAATGGCCAACTGATCGGCTTCTATCATTGAAATATCCAGGATATCCTGAATCAGACGTAACAAAGCCTCTGAGTTTTGCCGAATAACACGTACAAAATGTTGCTTTTCTTCAGGTGTAAACTCAGTCTCGTCCATCAGATTCGAGAACCCAACAATGGCATTCATTGGGGTTCGGATCTCGTGGCTCATATTCGCCAGAAAGCGAGTCTTTAACTGGTCGGATTGTTTGGCTTTTAGCAATGCCTCCTCCAGGTCGATGGTACGCTTCCTCACTTTTTCCTCCAACTCATCCCGATGATCCTGCAGCATTTCCTTCTGAGTCTGCAACTCTTCCTTCTGCATTTCAAGTGTTTCCTTCTGAATAAGCAGCTGTTTGTTTTTGGTATCAAGTTCGTCGCGTTGTTCCGAGATGAGCCGTGTTCTTTCCGTAACCTTTTGTTGCAGGAGCTTTTTGTCGCGTATAAGCATGCGCTCGCGAAATGCAATAAACAGAAAAACACCCGCCACCACCATTAGTCCCAACAGAACAAAGAACCATACCCGTTTCCAAAATGGCGGCACAATGGTAATTTGTAAGCGTGCTTCCTGGTTGCTGCCCACATGGTCGTTATTGGTGGCCTTGACCCTAAAGGTATAAGTACCCGGGCTGAGATTGGTATAGGTTGCCCTTCGGTTTTCGGCATGGGTGTACACCCATTCGTTGTAAAAGCCTTCCAGCATATAGCTGTAAGTATTTTTGCCGGGATAGGTGAAATTTATAGCTGCAAAATGCAGGGTTATGCTATTTTGCCGCCACGACAGGGTAATTTCCCGGGTGGCTGGCAGTGAGAGTTTGAGCGGAGATCCGGGTTCGCCAGGCAGCACCTGTTTGTTATTAATGAACAAATCTTCGATATACACTGGAGCCGGCTCCCGGTTTTTTCGGATGCTGTCCGGATAAAAACATGAAAATCCGTTTACTCCGCCAAAATACAGCTTGCCATCGCGGGTCTTATACCCCGATTGAAAGAAAAACTGGCTTCCCTGTAATCCATCATCTGCATAGTAATTGGTAATGGCATGGTTTTCCGGATTGATACTGCTTAACCCGTGCATGGTGGAGGCCCAAATGCTTCCATCGTTTCCTTCCAGAATGTAACAAACCGTATTATTGGCCAAGCCGTTGCCACTGTTGTAGCGGCACAGTTCCTGGTAGCTGCTGCTAAATTTCACTATTCCTTGGTCGTAGGTACCCACATAAAAATTTCCCTTGGTATCAGCGCACAAAATGGTAGCCTCGGCTACCGGGAATACTTTCTGGAAACTACTATCGGACTCTGAGTACAAAAACCCACCTTCGTTACTCAGCATGTAAATGGATCCGTTAGGCAATTGCTGAACAATGGGACGGCGAATTTCATGACGCGATACATTGGAGAAAAACTGTTTCACGGGTCGAAAGTTGGCATTCAACATCACAATTGCCCCATGGGGGTATGCCAACCAAAAGCGACCTTTTGAATCTACCAGAAGGTTCTCAATTATATCGTTTTCCGAGAATTCACCAAACCGAGGCTGAACCTGCTTAAAAACTCCGGAAGCAGCATGCGTATTTATCCCCTTGTCGAATGTGGCGATCCAGAGAGTTCCGTACCGGTCTTCGTCAATGGATCGGATGATATTGGAGCTTAAACTACCAGTCTGTCCGGATCGGTGAGCGTAGTTTACGAACTGTTCGGTAACCGGGTTAAAAACACTGATCCCGCCTCCATCGGTACCCAGCCATATTTTTCCTTTTGAATCTTCATAAATACATCCCACAATGTCGAAGGCCAGGGTGGCTGTTCGTGAATTTTCCGATTTCCGATAGGTTTGAAACCGATGTTTCTTGGGATTGTAATAATTGAGCCCCCCCCGGGAGGTTCCCATCCAAAGAATGTCTTCTGCATCTTTGTATAAAGAGTAGATGCCATCTGAAGTCAGGCTTCCGGAACTACCGGAAGAGGTCGTGATGTAATCAAATTTACCGGTACGGTACGAATAACGGTTTAACCCACCCTGATCTACAGCTACCAGCAGGAATTCACCATCATCCAGCATGTCGTACACAATGGTTCCATTGGTTCCGGTACCATCGCCCCGGCTGTTGAAGTAGGTAAATATACCGCCATTGGGGTCAAAACGATACAGTCCGCTATAGCGGGAACCTATCCAAATGGTATTGTGGGAATCGATATATACTTTTTTAATGTTAACCGGGGATTCAGCGCCCGCAACGTCGGGATAGTAGCTGAGTTTGCGTTGATCCGGAAGCAACTGATAAATCCCGTTCCGGGTAGTAACGACCCAATAGCGCCCCTGGGCATCCTGAGCCATAGAACAATACTCGAATTCGGAATCGGAATCTATCCATTCTACAACGCTCTGAAAGGTATTCGATTGCCTGTTAAATCGTAAAATGGATTTGGCGGTAACCACCCAAAGCTGCTGATGCTGGTCTTCAAAAAGATCGCTGATAATATTCTGACCGTAAGCCAGGGAATCGGCATCATCGAAATAGTAGGAAGTAAAACAATCCGTTGAACGATTATACCGGTTTAATCCGTGTTTGGTACCTACCCACAGGGTATGTTTACTATCCATGAACATACAAATAACGGTATTATCCGAAAGGGAACAGGTATCGGTTGCCAGGTGTAAATACTGAGTGGCACTGTAACTGTTGTGCCGAATTAAACCCAACCCCCGGGTGGCCACCCATATAAAACCAAAATCATCCCGGACTTCATCCAATATAAGCTCCATGGCAATATCGGTTTCCAGTTGCTCAAAGGGAATGCCAGCTTTTACCTGAACGAGTGCCAAGGAAAACAACATCCATAGAGTGAATTGTTGGCGCATAAATACGAAGGGATAGCAGAAACGTTAAACAGACTTTAAGATACTGAAATTTATGAAGTCCATGAAATGGAAATATGAATATTATATCTACTCCGAAGGTAAAAGGAAAAAGCAGTAGGCCGGTAAGCCGAATTCTGTTCCCCTGCACCAGGCAGGGGCTTCTGTCATTTATCTAAGCAATCTACCCCTCCTGCTGTATTTCTGACGGGCAGAAAAATACAAGACGAGCCGCCTTGCTTTACCCGAAGGTAAAAACAGGATGTACATGATCTTGCAATCCGAAAGGCAGACAGCCTGCCATGTCGCCATGGCAACTGGTGGGCTCTTACTCCACCTTCTCACCCTTGCCGGCAGCCATTTGGCGAAGACGTGCTTGCCAAACGTTGCCTGCGGTTATTTTCTTCTCTGCTCCTGTACCCTCACGGACACCTTCTTTTCAGAAGTTCGGTGCTCTATATTGTCCGGACTTTCCTCCCCACATTGGAAAACCATGCGGAGCGACAGAACGGCCTACTGCGCTGTATTGATTTTGTTCAGCTGCCAACTTCCTGGTAAAAACTTTCGTTCTTACTTTGATTCTGCAGCCTGGTGTGTTGCACCACAGGAAACCGTTTTCCTGCACATGCTTTTATTTTAAATAAACCATAGTTGCCCCATAACCATATTCCTTAAAGGACGCATCCTGATAGCGCAAGTGGCTGTATTTACGATCGAGCTTCTTACGCAATTCATGCTTTAAACTGCCACTGCCCACTCCATGAATAAATACAATACGCTGCACCTTGGAATTCAGGGCGGTTTCCAGGGCAACTTCGAACCGGGCCATTTGGGTGTTCACAATCTCCCCATTGGACATACCCGAATGATTTTCGACCAGTTGTTCAATATGTAAGTCTACCTCTTCAATGGTCGCATTTACAGCAGGTTTAGCCTGTTTAGGTGCCGTTTTTTGTTCCTTCTCCCGAACTATCGTTCCCAAATCGCTGTCCTTCAGTTTTTCCATAGCCTCCTGCATTTCATCGCGGGTAGCCTTGGAGAGAATGGCTTTGGAATGGAAGTACTCGTTCTCCCGGAAACTGTGCTGCTTGTAAAAGCTGATTCCTTCCAGCGTAAACTCCATAGTTAGGGTAGCAACGGTATCGCCCCACCCGGGCTTATAGAAAACACCCTGCAAACGGAAGGCCTTTACCTTCGAGATGCTGGTTTGATTGTATTCCGCAATTTCCAGCTTGGTATCGGGATCAACGCTTCCGGTTGCCACCAGGCTTGAATGGCTGCCATCCGAGTAGGTCACCACGTAACTGAAGTGATAGTTACTGTCGTTAATTAAATACAAATCGAAGTTACTGACATGCAAGAGCTGATCGTTCTGAGGTACCACCGCCATCAGGCATTCTCCTTTGAACGGCTGGTATTGTTTGTCCCTATAGCTCACCGGTTCTTCCACTACAACGGCTTTTGGGGGAGTTGCAGCAACCGTTTCGCGGGAGGAAGCCTCATCGTCCATACCGTACCCACCCCCGGTGTCTAAAAGCAAATCGGTTACCAGCACCGGAATTTCGAATCCATCATCGGTTTCCACCAGTGCCATTTTATCCTGGGCAAACCCTCTGACAATGCCACCTCCCACATCGTTTAAAAACTTCACCCGGCTTCCAACTTGTATTCTCATAATTCCTATTCCGATTAAGCTACAAAAATAGCTATTTTTGCGGCAAAACGAAGCTGGTGGGAAGCAAGGAACATGCATTTATCGAAAAACTAAGCTACACGCTACCCGATGACCGGATTGCAAAATACCCGTTACACGAACGTGACGCATCGAAACTTCTGGTCTATCAGAATGGAACGATCTCGGAAGACCGGTTTCGGAATATTCCCGGTCATCTGCCAGCGGGAAGCTTATTGTTCTTCAACAACACCCGGGTTATTCATGCCCGTTTGAAGTTTAAAAGAGCCACCGGCGCTTCCATCGAAATTTTTTGCCTAACCCCTGTAGCACCGCACGATTATCAAACCAGCTTTGCCAGCAGAAGCAGTTGCAGTTGGTTGTGTATGGTGGGCAACCTGAAAAAATGGAAAGAAGAAGAACTGGAAATCGCCCTGGTTTTAAACGGCCAATCCATAATCCTTAAAGCACGGCAGCTTCAACGCAGCGACGAAGGGATAACCGTATCGTTTAGCTGGAATGCCCAAAGCAGTTTCGCCGAGATTATTGAAGCAGCCGGCACCCTGCCCATTCCTCCCTATCTGAATCGCGACACAGAAAACCTGGACCGGGAACGCTACCAAACGGTGTATTCCCGTCACGATGGTTCCGTTGCCGCGCCCACGGCAGGTTTGCATTTCACCGATAAAACTCTGGAAGAAGTGCGTAACAAAAACATTGATACCCTGGAAGTAACGCTTCATGTGGGAGCCGGCACTTTTAAACCGGTGAAAAGTACTAATGCGCTGGAACACGAAATGCACCATGAATTTTTCACCGTATCGCGCGAAGTAATTTCTCGACTGGCCCGGCACCAGGGTTTGGTTATTGCCACAGGAACCACCAGCCTGCGTAGTCTGGAAAGCCTCTAC
>QKEH01000145.1 GCA_003252385.1 Bacteroidota bacterium
TCATCGCTGATACTTACGGCAAACATGTCGCGTTTCATGGCTTCGAGGTCGGGTTTTACCCGTATCACTCCATCATGATCCATAACCCCTCCGTAGAGCGCTACAATACGAGCCATGTTACTGGGATGTCCCACATTCATCGCACTCGAAACACAATTTCGCGAAGGCACTATGGTTTTGTAGTTCCCACTGGCTAAATATACCGGCACCTCATCGTTGGCATTGGTCGCTACCACAAATTTTTTCACCGGAATACCCATACGCTTGGCCAGCATTCCACCCATCAGGTCGCCAAAGTTGCCCGAAGGCACAGAGAAAATAATTTCCTCTCCCTGGGTAATATCGCAAAGGCGCGAGTAGGCATAGATGTAGTACATGCTTTGCGGAATGAGGCGGCCAATATTGATGGAGTTAGCCGATGAAAGGTTAAGGCTGTCGAGTTCCCGGTCGTTAAAAGCCATCTTCACCAATGCCTGACAATCGTCAAATTTGCCATCGAGTGCCAGAATCTGAACATTTTTATTAAGAGTAGTCATTTGCTTGCGCTGTCGATCGGTCACCTCGGCTTCAGGGAACAGGATCACCACTTTAATGTGATCCAGTCCGTAGAAGGCATTGGCTATGGCACTGCCGGTATCACCCGAGGTAGCGGTAAGAATAAGCAGCTTGCGGTTTTCCTTATTCAGAAAGTATTGCATCAGGCGTCCCATCATACGGGCGGCAAAATCTTTAAATGATGCCGTAGGACCCTGATCGAGTCGCATCACATATTTGCTGTTATACACTTTCTCCAGCGGAACCTCAAAATTATAGGCATCCTTAACCAAGGCTGCCAGTTCCGCATCGGAAATTACATCGTGCAGGAACTTTCTGGCTACCTGAAAGGCAATTTCGTGATATTCCATGGTGGAAAAAGCCGCAATTTCCTCGCGGGAAAAAGCAGGGATTTCCTCAGGCATATACAGCCCTCCGTCAGGAGCAAGTCCTTTTAACAGGGCATCGCGAAACGAAACCGCCTCGGTATTTAAATTGGTGGAATGGTATAGTATCATAGACATGGTAACAGAACAATTGTGCGTTTGCAAATGGTTTGAGGGGGCAAAGTTACTGATTTGATTCTTATCTACACCATAAAAAAAGGGCATTACGCCCTTTTTCCAAATCCGTTACGCGCTTAGCGTTTCCACCTTTCGGTCCACTTTTTTGATCAAGCCCTGAAGCACTGTTCCCGGACCCACTTCGGTGAAGGAAGTTGCCCCGTCGGCCAGCATATTTTGCACCGTTTGAGTCCATTTTACGGGTGCCGTAAGCTGAGCTTTCAGGTTTTGCTTAATCTCGTCTGCCTGGGTAACTGCGGTAGCAGGCACATTCTGGTATATGGGGCAAATGGGGGTATTGAATACCGTAGCGTCAATAGCCGCTTCGAGAGCTACACGGGCGGGCTCCATCAGGGGAGAGTGGAAAGCCCCACTAACGTTCAGCTTCATGGCTCTGCGCGCGCCCAACGCCGAAAGTCTTTCAATGGCCGTATCGATGCCTTTTTCCGATCCGGAGATCACAATTTGTCCAATGGTATTGTAGTTGGCGGGCACCACTACCTCGGCAATAGCTGCACATTCTTTTTCCACCACTTCGTCGTCGAGCCCGAGAATAGCTGCCATGGTGGAGGGTTCCAGTTCGCAGGCTTCCTGCATAGCCTGGGCCCGTTTTGAAACCAGTACCAACGCATCTTCAAAATTCAGAGCGCCACAGGCAACCAACGCCGAAAATTCGCCCAGCGAGTGGCCAGCCACCATTTCGGGTTTGAAACTATCGCCCAGGGTTTTGGCCAGAATTACCGAGTGCAGAAAAATAGCCGGCTGGGTTACTTTGGTTTGCTTTAAATCCTCTTCGGTACCCTGAAACATCAGATCGGTAATGTTAAAACCTAAAATCTGATTGGCTTTATCAAACATTTCCCTGGCTACCGGCGACGATTCGTACAAATCTTTGCCCATGCCAACAAACTGTGCTCCCTGTCCGGGAAAAACGTATGCTTTCATCTTATCCAATTTATTTTAATGATCCGATGGAACGCTACAGGTTTCATGAAACCAGGATAGTTTGCCTGTTCTCTGTTTCTGCTACGTTTCCTCCGGAATCGGGGTTATTTCGTTTTATATGGTGAGGTATAGAAAACCGGCGCAAAGGTAATGATTTGATTGATTGCGCAAAACGCCAGACTTTTGCACAAGGTCCGATACAGGATTGGCAGGTGAGCCGATAGTTTGAAGCTGCACAGGATGTAGTGTCGCGAGCCGCTTAGGACAACTTACTCCCAATCAGCGAGATAAACTCTTCGCGGGTTTTAAGATTGTTCATAAAAGCACCGGTGAAAGCACTGGTGGTAGCCTTGGAGTTCTGGCTACGCACTCCGCGCATTTCCATGCACAGGTGTTTGGCTTCTATTACCACAGCCACCCCCATGGGTTGAAGGGTTTCCTGAATACAATCGCGAATTTGCACCGTAAGACGTTCCTGCACCTGCAGCCTGCGCGAAAAGGCTTCCACCACCCGAACAATTTTACTCAAGCCGGTGATGTACCCGTTGGGTATGTAAGCTACGTGGGCTTTCCCGAAGAACGGAATCAGGTGGTGCTCGCACAAGGAATAGATTTCGATGTCTTTCACCAAAACCATTTGGCGGTAATCTTCTTTAAACTTGGCGCTTTCCAGCAATTTCTTTGGATCAATCAGATAACCATGGGTAAGGTATTGCATCGATTGTGCTACCCGTTTGGGCGTATCTATTAAACCTTCCCGGTTGACATCCTCGCCCAGGTCTTCCAAAATTCCGCGATACGAAGCAGCCAGTTTTTGGGTGAGTTTGGGATTAATGTTTTCAGGCAAATCAAAACCTTCGTTATAGTCGGTACTGTGGAGATACTCCTTTGAATCCATTTTTTCGTGCTTTGTTAAGTTACAGGGGATAACTATTTCCCCGGAAATGTATAACTTTAGATAAATTAGCAGACAAAGATAAAAAACAAAAAGTAGAACCCTTCAAACCCAAAGAAGATTGAGAATTCTAGTTGTCGCCGCCTCGAACCGTGAAGTTACTGATTTTATCAGTCAGGTAGAATTTGTACACCAGATAGAGCCTCATTACAAGAGCTACAAACTGGGCGATATGCACATTGATGTGTTAATTACCGGTTACGGTTCGGCATTTACCACCTATCACCTTACACGGGCACTGAATATGATCAACTACGATCTGGCCATAAACATTGGATTGGCTGGCAGTTTTGACCATTTTCTGGAACAGGGTTTTGTGGTAAATGTGGTACAGGATCAGTTTGCTGATTTGGGCCTCGAACACAAGAACAACCTGTACACCATTTACGAACAGGAGTTGATGGACGAAAACGAATTCCCTTTTGTGGAGGGCAAGCTGAACAGTTTGGGCAATTTCGAAATTGAAGAAATTGAATCACTGATTCCGGTGAAAGGAATCACTCTCAATACCCTGCAATCCGATCCCGATCGTATTAACCTGCTTCGTGAAAAATACGCCCCCGAAATTGAAACTATGAACGGGGCTGCCTTCTTCTATGTTTGCCTTTGCGAGAAGGTACCTTTTCTGCAATTGCGTGCCATTTCACATTTTGTCGAAATTCGCCGTATTGAGAACTGGAACATCCCTTCGTCGTTAAAAAACCTAGCCGAGTCGCTCCTGAGCGTTATTGAAGAATTACGTATCGATTAATACCTGCTTGCTGCGGGTTAATTTATTCGGTTAGAATACCTAAATTTGCCGGCGGTCAGGCCACGCCTGACAGAGTTTTTACAGCAACGAATATTAACCAACACGCAAATGATACTGATTACTGGAGCCGCCGGATTTATTGGCAGCAACATGGTTGCCAAGTTAAACGAAGAAGGATATATGGATTTGTGCCTGGTGGACGATTTCTCGAATGAAGCAAAGAACAAGAACCTGGTCAACAAGAACTACACCGAGAAAATACACCGCGATGAATTTTTTAAATGGTTCGAGGAAACCAAACCTGAAATTGATTTTGTTTTTCACCTGGGAGCACGCACCGATACCACCGAATTCGACAAAGCTGTTTTTGACAGACTGAACCTGAACTATTCCAAGTCCATGTGGAACCTGTGTTACCAATACCAGATTCCCTTGGTGTATGCCTCTTCGGCGGCCACCTATGGCATGGGCGAATTCGGATACAAGGACAGTCACGAGATTATTCCCAGCCTCAAGCCACTCAATCCGTATGGCGAATCGAAGAACGACTTTGACAAGTGGGTGTTGGAACAAACCAATTGCCCGCCATTCTGGAGCGGTATGAAATTTTTCAATGTTTTTGGGCCCAACGAGTACCATAAAGGCCGAATGGCTTCCGTGGTGTTCCACGCTTTCAATCAAATACAGGCTACCGGCAAGATGAAACTTTTCCGCTCCCATAACCCGGAATACAAAGACGGGGAGCAAACACGCGACTTTATCTACGTAAAGGATCTGGTAGACGTACTGTACTTTCTGATGACTATGGATGTGGCCTCAGGAATCTACAATCTGGGAACCGGAAAAGCACGTACCTTTCTGGCTCTGGTTAAGGCCACTTTTGCCGCTATGGATAAAAAGGAACAGATTGAATTTATGGATACTCCTGAAGATATTCGGGATAAGTACCAGTACTTTACCGAAGCCGACATGAATAAGCTGTACGATATTGGCTATGGCATGCCCTTTACCACGCTGGAACAGGGAATTGACGACTACGTTAAATTTTATCTCGCTCATTTTCAATATAAGTAACTCATTATCAGCAATAAGATAAAACTTAGGAAATATAGGCGTATTTTACTAATATTGTAGTTACCAAGAGTATCCACACGATGCAAGAAGCCTACACCTATATCAAACGTCTGCTGGCCTTTGCCCTTTGCGCACTGGTGTTCATGGGCAGCGAGGCCTACCTTGTCGTTTATATCCGTATTCCGGTATTGCTGTTGGTTTTCTCGGTGTTGCATGCCCGTATCACGGGCGAAAAACCACTGCATCTGTTTGCCTTTTACCGAACTGAGGAATTTTTTAAAAAAGGTGGATTGCGCGATTTGATTCGCATTTTTGTTACCCTTTTTGGTTTTCTGTACGATCTGATTATTTGGACCACCTGGGGTATTTACCAGGTGTTTGTGCTAGCCGTTGACCTGTTGTATTTTGTTAAACTCCTGTTTTTTGGGCTCATCCGGGCTTTGCTTTGGGTATTGCGGCAGTATACTCCGTTCATCGTATTTCTCTACCGAATTACGATTCACTATCTCGTGCGTTGGTCCTGGTGGCTATACCAGCTTTCCTATTTCAATATTCGCTATGCCTTTAACCGAAACAGTTACCGCATTGCCCTGAGAGGCACTTTTATGGCCTCCGGAATTATTTTTCTGTTTCACTATATTGAAATTATTTTGGCAACCCTGCCCGGCATAGCCTCTATCGGATATATTATTGCCCTTTTGCCGCTCACCTGGAGTTTTGGCGAGATTGCCATGGTGCGGGTTCAAAAGATGGAGAATGAAACCTTTGCCAAGACAAAACTCCGGTTTCAGAACGGAATCGAAGCAGTGCGCAGCATTCTTTTTTACATCACCCTGTTTGTGGTTTTACTACTGGTTCAGTTGGCGCTCAATCTGTTGGGATGGCTCCCCTCCTCGGGCATTGTACTGGGCAGTTTGGTATTTACCGTCAATTCATTGATCAGTCTGACACTTATTGCCATTGCCCTGCTGATTGTACCCGGAGTACTAATTTTGCCCTCGCACCGGCTGTATACCGAATTTAGCGAAATCCGGTTGAAAGACTCCATCCATCTACTTCGCACACTGGCACGCAAAATTTTGCAATACAGCTTTGTTGCACTGCCGAATGTTCTGTTCTCGGTTCTGGTACTGGTATTGCCCCTTATTATTTTAGTGATGGCGGCAATGCTTACTTTCAACCTGAAAAACGGAATTGCCGATATCAAAATTAAACAGTTGAAAATAGAACAGGCTGGTGCCCCCGATGCTATAGCGGCCTATGCCATCGGGAAAAGAACCGAGCAGCTGGAAAGCCTGAAACGTTTCCCGTTACTTCTCGGCCAGGAACTGGAACACATGAAAAATCTCGAAACTGAAGTTGCATTTGCACGGGAAGATTTTCGTTCGGCAACCGAAGAGGCTCTTGGCAATATGGAAGGGTATAAAAAACGGATAGGCACCTTGCAGGCAGAAATCGTGGAGAAAGAAAATCAAAATGTACCCGAAGCCTGGATAAACTCCCTGCAGCAACAAAAAACCGACCTGCAAAAAGAAATGAAGGCCTACCAGATTTCCGTTAACCAATCACAGGCACAAATGCAAATCGACATTCAGTACCTCGAACAAAAACGCAAACAGATACCCCTGCTTTTCTTCTTTGGAGGCTTGTGGCTCGTTCTCTTCGGTAGTTTGGCTCTGGCTTTTGCGGTATCCTTTCTGGGCCATGTTTTCCATCAGGTTTATATCTTCCGTAACGATTCCAGCTCCAGCGAATGGATGCGCGTGGTTGCACAACTTCGCGAGCAAGACTCCCGACAGCCTCTCTTAAGTGCTACGCTATTTGTTTTTACTGTGCTTCTGGCATGGTTCGTATGGCAGAATATGCATCGGCTGAATATGCTCCAGGGCATTCTCGGCTAAACCTGCATTCTAACAACAAGGCTCTCTCTTGCCTTTAACCTGTAAGGAACTCAATGTATTCAGCTCCTTGCC
>QKEH01000009.1 GCA_003252385.1 Bacteroidota bacterium
AAAAACATGAAAGCTTATTTGAAAAGTGCAATTATTGCAGTGTCGGTCTTCCTATCCTTTAACCTGTGCGCCCAAACTGCCAGTGATACAGCTGGCTTTGAAAGAGCAGCGTTAGATTATATAAATGGCTGGTATTCCGGAAATGAAGCTCGGATGCAAAGCTCCTTGCACCCAATGCTGAACCAACAAGCCATTGATGGAAGCACAATCAATTCTACACAGCTTGTTGATTACACCAGAGAGTGTCGGGGATGCCATACCGCAGATAAAGCAGTTAAATTTCAGATACTGAACATGGAAGCGTATCGCTTCTTAGATTTTGTACATGCTGTTATTAAATTAGAGTCTGATGAATATATTGATTATTTATTCCTTACCAAGGCCTATGGCCATTATCTGATTACCCAGGTGCTCTGGTCGTATAAAACCGAGCGCGCGGATGGTGATTCGATTGATTTGATTCAAACCATTACAGAATACGAAAACGGAATTCGGGAGAAAGATTCTACAAAAATATTCAGCACGGTATCACTAAGTTTTAACAGTGGGCAAACTAAATGCTATGAAGTCGTAGAAAGTATTAATTATAAGTGGCTTACACACTACTATAGAGGATATGACGAAGGATTTAGCACCAACGACAGCATACACATAAAAATCCTGGATATCAGTAATGGGGTAATGGGTTTGGGTATTGCCAGCAATGGCACAAAAACCGAATATTTACAGCTTGCTCATCAATCAGGCAAGTGGCTGGTCAGTAATATTTCAAGGAACTATTACACCTACCTTAGGGGCATTGAGATTCTGAACAATAAAGTAGATACGAACGCGACTGCATCATCCATTATTTCGGAATTTGATACGCGTTTGCATTATGATGCAGATATTAAGAATTATGTATTAACAACTGAAGGATCGGACAAAATTTATGATAATGACAACTTTGAAATCGTCTCAAAAAAGCTTTGTCTTGCGGTGGATGCCAAGGCTATAAGCAAATGGCCTCAACTTATACGGGTTCGAGCAATAAGTAACTTTGGTGATACCGTCTACCAGGATTTTGCCATTGAAAGTACTGTAGCTCAACTGGTACAACCACTCAACCGTTCGGAAGTTGAACAGCCAGTGTTCTTCCCAAATCCTGTAACTAACATTTTACAAATCAAATGTGAGCAACCCCTTGGAGCTCTTAGTTTGATTAATGCGCAAGGTCAGATGGTATTTCATAACGTTAACATCCAAAATAACCATTTCGACATCGATTTGTCCGGCTTCCTATCAGGATCCTATTATTTGGTTGTAACAAATGGATCCAACAGCCACTCTTATAAAATCTGTAAGCCATAGGCTCATAGCCATTGAAGGTTCAACAAATCCAGATCAATTAATACCCTAATTGAAGAAGGAGGGAGAGCCAGCCCGGCATATGTTGAAGGCCTCTCCCTCCAACTTCCTCAACATACACTTTTTGTAAGACTCCTAGACAGTTAGCTAACACGAGAAACCATGCAAGAGAGACATGTAAATCGCAGCAAATATTTCAAGGAACAAGAATTTACTTCTGGAAAATATATTCTCCCATTTATTAGAGATGTAAAAGAGATCCATAGAGACACATCCATTCTTGAAATTCGATGTGGTGAAGGTGGGAATTTAGTTCCTTTTCTTAAAATCGGATGTCAAAAAATTGTCGGGATTGATTTATCCAAAGGAAAAATTGAAAATGCTTACAGGTATTTCAACGAGTTGAAAAGTGACCATACTATTGAACTGATATGTAATGATTTATTTAATGTAAGTGCAGAAAACATAGGACAATTTGACATTACTATAGCAAGAGATGTCCTGGAACACATTCAAGGACATGATAAATTTTTGAAGTTGGTCAAAACTTTTATGAAAGTGGATGGAAAGTTTTTTCTTGGTTTTCCACCTTTGCAGAATCCTTTTGGAGGTCATCAACAAATGTGCGAAAGTAAATTTCTATCCAAACTCCCCTATTTTCACATTTTGCCTTATTCAGCATACAAGTTCATTTTAAAATTATTTGGAGAAACTGAAGCAAAAAACGAAGGATTGCTGAAAACCAAGGAAACAGGTATAACCATTGAGGGATTTGAAAGAATACTTCGAATGAACAACTATACCATGGATAAAAGAATTTTTTACTTTATAAACCCAAATTATGAGGTCAAATTTGGATTAAAGCCAAGAATCAGTTGGAAACTAATTTCATCAATCCCACTTTTAAGAATTTTTTTATTACCACCAACTACTATTTGATTTCAGACCATGCATTATCAAAAAAACACGCTAATTAATAAGCATTTATAAAAACTTAAAAAAAGATTTATATGATTCGAAAAAATTTACCGGGCAGCATGATTAGATTTACAATCATAACTTTGATTTCTCTATCATGCACGAAAAATACATTAAATACAGATGTCAATGAGCTGGTAGTGGTCAGAGAAAATAACCAATTGGAATATGTTTTACCTGCACCCCGCCTGGAGGGAAAAATATCGGTTGAACAAGCCATTTACACGAGAAAATCGCATCGCGAATATTTAAGTTCGGCAATATCTGCCGAAGACCTTTCGCAAATAGTCTGGGCTGCCTATGGGATGGTTGGAAAAAGGCCAAACTCGTATGATCCCAACAAGTCATACCATACCGTGCCATCGGCCGGTGCATGTTTTCCCCTGGAAATCTATGTGCTTGTTCAGAATGTTAGCGGAATTGATACGGGTGTGTATAAATACCAACCATTAACGCATTCGTTGCTTCAAACCTGTAAGAGTAATTTGAAGGAAGAACTTTCGCAAGCTGCCAATAATCAGAAAATGATTGCAACTGCACCGGCATGTTTGTTATACAGTGCCGATTACAGTAAAACAACCAGGCAGTTTGGACTCAGGGGTGCGGAACGCTATGTGTGTATGGATTTGGGCCATTCCGCTCAAAATGTATATTTACAAATGTATATTTACAAGCCGAAGCGCTGCACCTGGGAACCTGTGCTATTGGATCGTTTAACGATAAACAGGTACAAACGCTTATGCAATTGCCCGATAACGAAACAGCGCTTTGTATAATGCCAATTGGAATTAGCTTGGATTGATTTACCTAAACTTGGCTGCCACCAAAACGATTGGTATCATTTTTAGGGTGATGATATACAACCCGTTTACCCCCCTGGTATGGTGGTAAGTTCTGGTAAACAAATAATCAATACATAAACAGTATGAAATTAATCATTTTGACCTCTCTGCTTGGGGTACTAACTCAAGTTGGATACTCACAAACCGTAACAGAAAGAGACTTTAAACCCATCTTTGACCGGTATGGTGTTGACGGATGTTTTGTACTCTACAATCAGGCAGAGAATGAATATACCCGATATCAATCCAACCTCTGTGATACGGGCTACCTGCCGGCATCAACCTTCAAGATACCCCATACATTAATTGCTTTGGAAGAGGGTTTCGTCAAGGACACGAATCAAGTATTCAAGTGGGACGGGCATGAGTGGCCAAATACGGACTGGAATCATGATCAAACCTTAAAATCGGCCATTCAATATTCCTGCATTTGGGTTTACATCGGATTTGCGGCGCAATTGGGAATAGAAACGTATCAAGATTATATGGATTCCTTCAGTTATGGAAATAGAAACCTGGCCGGGCCGCCCACGCGATTCTGGTTGGCCGGTTCGTTCCGAATAAGTGCCAATCAGCAGATCGAATTTTTGAGGAAATTTTACCATAATGAATTACCGGGGATATCGCGACCATCTATTAACGTAGTCAAGGACCTTATCATCATAGAACAAACTGATACGTATAAATTAAGTGGTAAAACAGGTGGTGGAAAATTAACTGAAACTTCAACTATCATGTGGCTGGTTGGATACCTGGAAAGAGATAATACCCCCTATTTCTATGCCATGAACTTTAAAACCGATGATTTTGGCAAGACCCGTCAGGCACGATACGATATTACCCATGCTATTTTGAAGGAACTGAAATTGATGGAATAAAAACATCCCGCCGCTAATTAGGTTCTATGAACCTCGTTGCAAATCAAGCATAAACACGAATGCAAAACACCGTCATTCGCCTAAGACACCCATTCTGAATTTTTTCCTGAACTTCTTAGGCAACAAAGCCCTTACTATAAAACCAAAAAGGCTATCCCAAAAGCCTTACGCGCTACTTCCACATCCTGTTAAACTTTGCTCCGGAAAGGAGACTATAAACCCTCCATTGAACTTGTAGAGTTACGGTTTTTCAGAATGCTTCCGCGTAAATCACTTACCGGATAGCCTCTTTAGATAATGACTTTGACCTGTTACGGCTGGGTTTGCTGGCTGGGTCTGCGCATGCCAATTACATCGCGATCGAATAAGTACATATTGTGCTCGCCCAACAGGTTGAGCTTATCTATGATGGCACTTACGGAGGCTTCTTCTTCAATTTGTTCGTTTACAAACCACTGCACCCAGCTTTGAGTAGTGAAGTCGCGCTCTTCCATAGCCAGTCCAACAATTTCGTTGATAGATTGGGAAATGTACTGCTCGTGTTTCATTACCGCAGCAAACAATTCCTTGATCCCCTGCTGATCTTTTGGGGGCTGATCCAAAGCTGCAATAATAGCATGGCCGCCCCGTTCATGTACGTAGTGGATAAACTTCAACATGTGCAGGCGTTCTTCCTCGGCCTGGGCATACAACCATTCGGCTACTCCGCCATAACCATTCGCTTCGGCCCAGGTGGCCATTGCCAGGTACAAATTTGATGAGTACGCCTCCTTGGTAATTTGTTCGTTGAGTATACTTTCAATTTTTTTAGTCAACATAATATAAATTTTTTAGTAATACAGAATTACTGTCTGAATGATATAGTTCTTAAAAATAAGGATAAGCTGACATTTTAACCAATGGATGCTACAATTTTATTGAAGGTAGCGCTGGGTCGCATTTGACCCGATGCCAGTTTTTCATCGGGTGCATAATATCCGCCTATACTAACCGATTTACCCTGTGCCGCATTCAATTCTTCCATAATTTTTGCCTCGTTGGCTTCCAGGTCTTTAGCCGCCTGAGTAAAAGCAGCACGTAGTTCGGCATCCTGCGTTTGTGCTGCCAGTGCTTCGGCCCAATATAAGGTGAGGTAAAAATGACTTCCCCGGTTATCGAGTTCCTGTACCTTCCGCGATGGCGATTTCCGGTTCATAAGAAACTTGCCGGTTGCAGCATCGAGAGTCTCCGCCAATACAAGGGCTTTTTTATTACCGGTTGTATTTCCCAAATGTTCCAGCGATACGGCAAGTGCCAGAAATTCGCCCAGCGAATCCCAGCGTAAATGGCCTTCCTGTAAAAATTGCTGCACATGTTTGGGAGCCGAACCTCCGGCGCCGGTTTCGAATAAACCTCCCCCATTCATTAACCAGCTCCAGTATGGGAAACAAATCGGTTAAATAGTCGCGCAATACATTTCCGGTTACCGATATGGTATCCTTACCTGCAATGATCCGCTCCAGGGAAAACTGTGTAGCCTCAATGGGCGACATAATATGAATTTCCAGTCCGGAGGTATCGTGATCCTTCAGATACGTTTCTACTTTTCCAATCAGATTGGCATCATGCGCCCGGTTTTTATCCAACCAGAAAACAATGGGCGTTTTTGTTTCTTTGGCACGGTTTACCGCAAGCTTCACCCAATCCTGTATAGGTGCATCCTTAACCTGACACATTCTCCAAATATCGCCCTCTTCTACCTGGTGTTCCATAAGTATGGCTCCGGAACTATCGGTCACCAAAACTTTTCCACCGGAAGCAATCAGAAAGGTTTTATCGTGCGAACCATATTCTTCGGCCTTTTGTGCCATAAGCCCTACATTAGGCACACTCCCCATGGTAGCTGGATCAAAAGCTCCGTGTTTTTTGCAGAAATCGATCACTTGCTGATACACCCCTGCATAACACCGGTCCGGAATAATGGCCTTCATATCTTTGAGTTTACCATCGGGGCCCCACATTTGTCCACTGGTGCGCAAGGCAGCCGGCATAGAGGCATCTATAATAATATCGCTGGGTACGTGCAGGTTGGTAATTCCTTTGTCGGAGTTCACCATGGCCAATTCCGGATTGATTTTATAAACTGCAGCAATGTCGGCTTCAATGGCCGCCTTCTTATCAGCAGGTAACGCACTAATTTTTGCATATACATCGCCCAAACCGTTATTAGGATCAATGCCCAACTCGGCAAACACTTTGTTATATTTTAGGAAAACGTCTTCGAAATAAACCGAAACAGCATGCCCAAAAATGATCGGATCCGAAACTTTCATCATGGTTGCCTTCAGGTGTATCGATAGTAATACATCTTTGGCTTTAGCATCGGCAACCTGTTCCTTAAGAAAGGCCCTAAGCTTCTTTTTACTCATCACCGATGCATCGACCACTTCTTTTGCCAGAACAGGTAGTTTAGCTTTTAAAACGGTAACCTGTCCCGAGCTACTGATGTGTTCAATTTTCAACGCATCATCCTTCTCGATAACCACCGACTTTTCGCTACCGTAAAAATCGCCTTCGGCCATACTGGCAACATGCGATTTCGAACTGGCACTCCAGTCACCCATAGAGTGCGGATTGTTTTTGGCATATTCTTTAACTGCACGAGGTGCTCTGCGGTCGGAATTTCCTTCGCGCAACACCGGATTTACCGCACTCCCCTTTACCTTATCGTATCTCTTCCGGATTTCTATTTCTTCATCACTCTTTGGGTCTTCAGGATAATTGGGCAGTTTATAGCCTTTTTCCTGAAGTTCCTTAATGGCTGCATAGAGTTGCGGAATGGACGCCGAAATATTGGGCAGCTTGATAATATTGGCCTCTGGCGTTTTCGCCAAATCGCCTAACTGTGTAAGCGCATCAGGTATCCGCTGTTCTGCTTCCAGGTACTCCGGAAAATTAGCCATGATACGACCTGCCAAAGAGATATCGCTTTCCTCCACAGTTACGCCAGCAGGCGAAGTAAAAGCTTTAATTATGGGCAAAAACGATAAAGTGGCCAGTGCCGGAGCCTCATCGGTTTTTGTATAGATAATTCTGAATGTATTTCTGTTCATAGTGAAAATTTTAATAGGAACGCAAAAATAACCAAAAACTGCCTCAGATACAAGTCAGTTCATGAAAAGAGGGGCATGGCCACGGGCTGTATCCAATCCTCTTAATCCAGGTCGAGGTTTAAATCCTGACGTAGCTTCAGCAAGGCCGGATTTTTTTCAATCATGTGCTTCAACTTATCGGTATCGGTATAAAACTTGGTTCTAGGAGCAACATCGGCATCCAGAACCTGCTCTTCCAGTTCCATGGACTGGTTCTCCAGGTGACTGCGCAAATAGGACAACACCCGCGATTTAAAATTGGCTTTAAATTCGTCGACCAGTGCATGGTTCCTGAAGGCTATTTTTATGATTTGAGCCGTAGAATCGAGTTCGGGACCCTGGCCATTCAAAGCCGAAAACATGCGCGGATCGCTATGTTGTATTCCGTCCACAAAACGTTTCCAATATTTCAGCACCTCGGAATATTCCAGTGGTTTATCTATCGCAACCGAAGCGATCAGCTCTTCATTGGGCATTTCGGAATCCGAATCATCGGGAGCATACCGCTCGGGAGAAGCCGGTGGTGCGGTTAACGACTGAAGGGCACTTTTTATGGAAGGGGTGGTTGTAGCTACTGAACGGTTTTGTGCCGGACGAACCGCTTCGGTTGGCGGAGCTACGCGCGGTGATGGAGCCTGGCCTACTGCTGCAGCATTGACTCCGGACGCCGGTGCAACCGCAGAGGGAACAGGAGGAGTCGTTTGATCGCTGGGTCCTAAAAACAGGACGACTTCATCAGCTACTTCATTTTTTTTTTTGACTCTGATTACAGAGTTGAATCAGGCATATTTCGATATGAAGTCGTTGATTCTTGCTCGATTTGTAGGATAAATCGCAGGCATTGGCAATCTCGAGGCACTCAAACAGGAAGGCATCCGAGCATTTTGCTGTCTGCTCCATGTACTGTCGCTTGATACCTGCACCCACTTCCAGGAGCTCCATCGTTTTTTCGACCTTGCATACCAAAAGGTCTCTAAAATGACGGCTGAGGCCATTAATGAAGTTATGTGTATCAAAACCTTTGGCCAGAATCTCATCAAAGATCAGTAAAACCTCGGCAACCTTATTTTCCAGAAAGTAATTCGTTAGCCGGAAATAGTACTCAAAATCCAATACATTCAGGTTATCAATAACCTTCTGGTAGGTAATTTGGTTATTCGAGAAGCTTACAATCTGGTCAAAAACCGAAAGGGCATCACGCATGGCACCATCGGCCTTTTGAGCCACAATGGTCAATGCATCCGTTTCGTACGAAATGTTTTCCTGACGGGCAATGTGTTCCAAATAACCCACAATATCGGAGATCTGAATCCGGTTGAAATCGAAAATCTGACAGCGCGACAGGATGGTGGGCAGAATTTTATGCTTCTCGGTAGTGGCCATAATAAATATGGCATGTCGGGGAGGCTCCTCCAGGGTTTTCAGAAAGGCATTGAAGGCCGCCTGCGACAACATGTGCACCTCATCGATGATATACACACTGTACCTGCTTATTTGTGGAGGAATCCGAACCTTTTCAATTAAGGAGCGAATATCTTCCACCGAATTATTGGAAGCAGCATCGAGCTCATGGATATTGTACGAGCGGTTTTTATTGAATGAATCGCATGATTCGCAGGCATTGCAAGCTTCGCCGGTTTCGGTCAGATGCTGACAGTTAATGGTTTTGGCAAAGATCCGCGCACAAGTGGTTTTTCCCACTCCCCTTGGCCCGCAAAACAAATATGCCTGCGCTAAGCGATCGATCTTAATGGCATTCTTAAGGGTCGATGTGATACTCTTCTGCCCCACCACGGTTTCGAAGGTGTCGGGCCGGTATTTCCGCGCAGAAACAATAAAACTTTGGGTAGCCTCCATGGGCGCCAAAGATAGCTATTATATGCACCTAAACATTCGATTGTTGAAAACTCATTCCCTAACACCCCAATTAATTTACTAATATTAAAAGTGAAAATGCAACCAAAAAAAATCCATATAGTAAAAACGTTCGGCAATCGAATGAAACCTTGCGTTGATAAAAAAAACGGTGATATTCATCATTCCCGTTCCTCTCAACTAGAAAATAAAGATAGCTTTGTGCTTACGATTACAGACGATATTTTCCGAAATACAGACAATTTAGCTACATTTATTCTACCTAAATCCTAAATTCAAATGAAGATCGAATCGTACGATAATGTATTACGTTGGTCGTATAAATTGGCCCGGGAGTGGGTCGTAGACAATCTGGTCCCCAAAGGGGTATCGTCATCGAGAAAATTTGATACCTACAAACGAAACGGTGAGTACCTACCTAAAAATTTTCCCCGAAAACCCGATGAATATTTTAAGAAGAAAGGTGTTTGGCCCGGCTGGCCCGACTTTTTTGGCAAGCCCGACTCCCATCCCGAGAGCAACTACCTGAGTTATACAGATGCCTCACACCTTTGCCAGTTACGGAAAGTGAAAAATTCCATCGAGTACCGAACCTGGACCAACCGGCCGGCCAATCTGCCTGCCCGCCCCGATCAGTACTATAAGGAACTGTGGGACGGATGGAAAGAATTTCTGGGCAATAATTACGACCTGCCCGAGCGTAAAGTGGCCTCAAAACTAAAAGCAACCGATGTGCGCATAATCAAGCACCAGCTCGATTTGGGCGTCTCCGGAGCCGTTTTGGCCCGCAACTTTGGGGTATCCGAGATGCAAATCAGCCGGATCAAACACGGCGAAAACTGGACAAAAGTGTGAGTTGGCATTTTGCCGATGTTCATTTCAGGAACCTTTATCGAATTGCAAATTATACGCAAGGATCACTTGGGTGTAGCAATAGTGGTGTGTTTTAGGGTATGTATCGAACCCCAAAACAGCAGCATGCGATAACTGCAATACACAACTACCGTTAGTATTCACTGTTATTTCGTTTTTGAGAATTCAATAAGCTCCCCAACGAAATACAGCAACAGAAGCTTGGATAAGCCATTCCGGCCGCAATAGAATTTATTTTCCCATGTAGCCTTTTGATTTATCTAAATATTGCACTACTTTTGCGCTCTAATTTTAATTAATTCATATAGTAACATGAAGAACAGATACGAAACCGTTTTCATTACAACTCCCGTTTTGTCTGAAGCTCAGATGAAGGAAGCGGTTGATAAGTTCAAAGACCTTATCCTGAAAAACCACGGAGAGATTGTCCATGAAGAGAACTGGGGCTTAAAAAAATTAGCTTACCCTATTCAGAAAAAATCGACCGGATTTTACTACTTAATTGAATTTGCCGCCGAAGGTTCATTCATTCAAACTCTGGAAACCGAATACCGCCGCGATGAGCGCATTATTCGCTTCCTGACCTTCAAAATGGAAAAGTACGCAATTGAGTATGCCGAAAAGAAAAGAAGTAAAACAACCGTAAAAGCAGAGGAATAGACCATGGCAACAGCACAAAGTCAATCAGAGATAAGATATTTAACTCCACCGACTATTGAAACCAAGAAGAAAAAGTACTGCCGTTTCAAAAAGAGTCGCATCAAATATGTTGATTACAAGGATCCGGAATTCTTAAAGAAATTTTTAAACGAGCAAGGTAAAATATTACCCCGCCGCCTTACCGGTACCTCTTTGAAATTTCAACGTAAAGTGGCTACTGCCGTAAAAAGAGCACGCCACCTGGCCTTATTGCCATACGTAGCCGATTTGATGAAATAATAAAAACGACAACAATGGAAGTTATACTTTTACAAGACATACAAAACCTTGGATATAAGGACGATATAGTAATCGTCAAAAAAGGTTACGCGAGAAACTACTTAATTCCTCAGGGAATTGCTGTTAACGCCACTGCAGCTGCCAAAAAAGTGCACGCTGAGAATCTGAAACAAAGAGCTCACAAGAAAGAAAAAATTAAAGAAGAAGCTCAGGCACTGGCCGAAAAACTGAAAAATGTAAGCCTTACTATTGGCGCAAAAGCCAGTAGCAAAGGTAAAATTTTCGGATCGGTCAATACCATTCAGTTGTCCGAATCTTTGAAAGAGAAAGGATTTGAAATTGATCGTAAGATCATTGCTATCAAAGAAGATCTTATCAAAGAAATCGGTAGCTACACTGCCAAGATTAAACTACACAAGGAAGTTGAAGTGGAAATTCCTTTCGAAATTGTAGCAGAATAATATTCTGATCCCACACAACATAAAAAGCTCCGGATTTACCGGAGCTTTTTTATTTTACTGCAATGACATCCATTTCAAACCGCGCATTCTTAGGCAGTCGGCTTACCTCTACTGTTGCCCGCGCCGGTCGGAAGTCGGAAAAAAACCGGGCATAAACCTCATTCATAGCACCAAAATCGTCCATAGAGCTAAGATAACAGGTGGTCTTCACCACCTGAGAAAGGGTGTAACCGGCTTCTTCCAAAATAGCCTGTATGTTGCAAATTACCTGTTCGGTCTGTCGTTCAATCTTTGTGTCGTCCACCAGCACACCGGTTTCAGGATCCAGCGGTATCTGCCCACTCACATACAATACCCCGTTCACTTCCACTGCCTGGCTGTACGGGCCAATTGCGGCAGGTGCTTTTGTTGTTACAATACTCCGTTTCATCCTTTATTCGTATTTTATTTTGATCCTGTCTTTCAAAGGTATAAAACAAACCCGTCACCGCAAGGTTGGCTTCTGGCTCTTTCCACAAAAAGGCCATGCACTGAATAATGGTTTGATGCAATAGGAATATCCACACACCGATTCGCAAAATAACAGCACGTAAAACGGATCGGTACTGCCAAAGCACTGTTACTCTCAAGTGTAATAAAAACATGAGAATCCTACCCAGTAAATCAACAAAACCCTAGAATTGATCGTACCAGTTGGGTTTTTTCTCGTACTTCAGATCCCTCAGCATAGCGCTCTTTGCTCTAATGGTAAAAGAAAAACTCTGGCGGGGACCATAAGGAATCACTGTAAACAGCATTTCCCAGCAATGCAAGTCGCGGTAAAAATTGATACTGGTAAAAGAGGTTTTACGAGCCTGAATATCATAGTTCAAATTTCCCCCAATTTTTATCTTAGGGGTTAACTTCAAATCGCCCGACAATTTCACGGTGTGCGTTTTTTTCGACTCTCCCTTACCGGGTACCTGCAACGACCAGGAATGCTGTACATTCACACTCCAGGGAGCGTTAAAATCGACATAGGTCCCATCGGCATAGCCCTGTAGAAAATCGTCGCCCAGATATTCATCGCCGGATGCTTCATTGTACATCGGATCCGATTCGTCCCCCTCTGCGGGGCCATCGTCCGATGAGGAATTCTTATCACCATCCCCTTCTTTTGACTTTAGCGTAAAACTGGTATTCACTGACAGGCTGGTCATCCGAAGTAATTTTCGCGATTGCTTGTAATAAAAGGTGTTGATCTGACGGCCAGTTTTAGGATCGGTTGCATAGGGGTCAAACTGTCCGTTAACCCGCACATCCAGTTTGTTGTTAAAGAGGCGTGTTCCCGTAACCATGCTCACACTGCTCCAACGCAGCGAATCCTTAAACGGATTGTAAGCCGTATTGAAATTCAGGTTATCGAGTATACTTACTTTTTTCGATTGGCCGGTTGTATCGTTTCGTGGACGCACCTTCATTTCCAGATTATTATTCAATCCCAGTCGAACCGATCCGGCTTTGCCATTGCTCGACGGAGGGCTTAAAAACGACAGTTCATCTTCGTAATAATTATATACCCGGTACATTTCCTTTTCGCCGTTGGCATTCAATTTATAAATGGTATCGTAGTACGAGCGGTCGTTAATATCGTGCATATCAGGGGTGAACGACAAGCCAATTTTGGGCGAGACCACATGCCGGATAGCCTCTACATAGGAATCTTCGCGGGTCGATTGCAACATTCCGAACATTTTTGGGGCAATATTGATGCTCATCGTAGGATTGATTGCCTGCTCATAGCTCAGAGCCTCTACCTGGGTAGTAATTTCTTCTTCATTATACTCACCCGTTACCGAGTCGCAGGTAACGAATTCTCCCATACGCTTGGAATGGGTGTACATCACCCCACTGTACTGTAACGATGGGGTTAGCGTAATCATTTTACCCAGCTTAAAATTTACGGACAGCGGTATATCGTGCCGCAAACCATTTTGGAGGCTGT
Source organism: Bacteroidota bacterium (assembly GCA_003252385.1). Lineage (GTDB taxonomy): Bacteria > Bacteroidota > Bacteroidia > Bacteroidales > UBA10428 > UBA10428. Next base: position 13,309 of record QKEH01000009.1, read on the forward strand.
CCGACCAGGTTTTAGAATCAAACAGAACCGGCTCATAGGTATTCAGCTCGTTTTTAAAACTCGACGAATAGCTCAAACTGATGTTCTCGTACCATTTATAGGAACCGGTACTACTTTTTTTCCGCAACGGGTAAATGGAACTCATATTGAGAGACCCTGTTGGCAAACTCATCAAAACGGTCTGTTTTTGCTTGTTCTGGTTGGCATTGGCGCTCAACGAGAGGTTGAATGGGCTGGCCGGCCAGCGTTTGGTATAGCTTATGCTCGAGTTGGTGTTATTGGTGGTATAATCCTCGGTATTATACGAATGCTTACTGTCGAAACCACTCGACCGGAAATTGACGCTGGCCGAGAAATTCTGTGTTGGATTGGCTTTGGGATCCTGCCTGTGCGACCATTTGAGAGCATAATCTTTGGTAACCTGAAAACTCGGGTCGTCATTATCTTTATTCGTGGCATAATCAAAAGCAAAATCACCACTGAAATGGTAGCGCCATTTGTAGGCCAGGTTATTGCGTACGGCCCACGACCCTTTGGAATACCAATCGCCCTGTATTGTAAAATCGGCATAATCGCCCAGTACCTGATACCACCCCAGGTCGCGCAGGTACATTCCTCGTTTCTGTTCTTCGCCATACGTGGGCATTAGCAGCCCCGATGAACGTTTGTTGCTGTTGGGAAAAAAACCAAAGGGTATGCCCACGAAATTGATCGGAATATCGGCCACCACCATATAGGCCATACCGGTAATAATTTTATCGTCGGGTATCACAATTCCCTTTTTCAATGCCAGGTAGAAATGCGGATGCTCGGCATCGCAGGTGGTGTACTTCCCATCCTGAATATGAATATGCTCATTCGGATGTCTTTTGGTTTTTTCGCTGTGCAGATACCCATCGCCCTGCTGAGTGATGATATGATAGATAATTCCACTCTCGGTTCGAAAATTATAGCGCAACGAATCAGCATTAAAAACCTGGCTGCCCTGCTTAAAATTTGGTTTACCTACCACTTTGCCCAGGGTATCGGGGGTACCCTTGGCAAAAACTTCTTCGTTGGCCAGATCCAGCACAATGTAATCGGCGGTCAGCTCAATGTCCATATAGGTTACCTTGGCTTCGCCATAAAGGAACAATTGCTGGTCGGCCAAAACGATACGCATAGAGTCTTTGGCACTGTACTTAATTTCGTCTTCAATAGGGCTTTTCTTGGGTTCGGCCTTAGTCTGGTGCAGACCGGCTCCCAAACTGTCACGTGCCAGGGTATCGGACGTTGAAAATCCGGCAGAATCGGGGTGCATCAAAGATGTAGTATCCCCCAAAGGGGGAAAACTGCTGTCCGCTACCTGCAGCGATGGGCTGCTGCTGGTATCGGAAGAAAGAGTGTCGCTCGCAGACAATTGTACCTGAAGACCCAATGCAAAAGTTAGAAAGAGAAGCGAACGTATAAACACGGATACCAATTTAAATACTATTTTTGCACAGGAATTTTGCGTTTCTAAAGGCTGCAAAACTAATAAATTTAAAATATTCTGATGCGGAAAACACAAATTCTAATCAACACCTGTCTCGAATACACAGGCCTGCTGTTGGGTGTCTTCCTCTTGTTTTGCCTGCACCCTGCCTCCTATGCCCAGGAAAACCACGCGGACTCCCAAAACAAAATTCGTACCATTGTTATTGACCCGGGACACGGAGGCAAGGATAGTGGGGCTCGCGGAAAGATTTCCTACGAAAAAGATATTGTTCTGGCCATTGGTTTACAACTGGGGAAATACATCAGCGAATACCTGCCTGAAGTGCATGTGATCTACACTCGCACCACCGACGAATTCATCCCTTTGTATCGCCGTGCCGAAATTGCCAACGAAGCCAAAGCGGATTTATTTATCTCCATTCATGCCAACGGCTGGAGCGACCCCAAGTCGAAAGGCACCGAAACGCTGGTTTTGGGATTGCACCGGAGCGATGAAAACTTTGAAGTGGCCAAGCGCGAAAATGCCGTGATCCTGATGGAGGAAGATCACGAAGCCCGGTACGAAAACTTCGACCCCAATTCGCTGGAATCCTACATTATTTTCTCCCTGATGCAAAACGTGTACGACCATCAGAGCATTTCCTTTGCCGACAATGTACAGGATCAGTTCCGGGAAAGAACCCACCGTCAGGATCGGGGTGTAAAACGCCAGGGACTACTGGTCCTGGCCCAAACGTCCATGCCCGGAGTCCTGATCGAAACCGGCTTTATAACTAACCCCGAAGAAGAAAAATACATGAGTTCCAGGGAAGGACAAGAGTTCCTGGCCTCTGCCATATTCCGTGCTTTCCGCGATTATAAAACCGATATTGAAGAAAAATCGCAGGCTCCCCAACTCACAGCCAACGATACCCCAACGACAAAACCAGCTCCCTCAGCTCTGCCGAAGATGGTCAAACCGATTCCCGATTCCGGAATCGCACCGCTGTATTTCAAGGTTCAGATTGTGAGTTCCGAAGTGAGTATTGACCTGAACTCCGAGCTATTCAGTGCATTTAGCGACATTGAAGAATTTAAAGTGGATCAGACCTACAAATATGCCGTTGGTTACAAATACAGCTACAACGAAATCCTGGAATACAGCAAGTGGGTAAAAAGCCGTCTCCCCGATGCCTTTATTATAGCCGTTAAAAACAATGCGATCATTCCAATTCCTGAGGCTTTGAAAGAGTTAAAAACCAATTAATCGAATCAAAATTATGCCATTGGAACTGGGAGATCAGAATCTTAAAAAAATTATCATGGTAGGCGACCGGGTACTGATTAAGCCTAAATCGCCCCTAGACAAAACCAAATCGGGTCTGTTTTTACCGCCCGGCGTACAGGCCAAGGAAAAAGTTCAGGCTGGCTATGTATTGAAAGTTGGCCCCGGCTACCCGATTCCTGCCATTCAGGAGGCCGATGAACCTTGGAAGGACAAGCAGGACGATGTAAAATATGTTCCCCTGCAACCCCAGGAAGGCGACCTGGCTCTTTATATGCAGAACAATGGGTTTGAGATCGAATTTAGAAAAGAGAAACTGATCATTGTTCCTCATTCAGCTATTCTAATGCTTATTCGGGATGAGGGCCTGTTCGAATAGTTCCGTATCAGCCTAAGGTGAGTTCCAGTTCTTCGTACACGTAATGGCCCAATGCCTCAGGAACGTTACCAGGCGATAGCTTCCCGGATAATGGCCTTACCGTATGTGCCTGCAGGAATACCGGTTCCGGCATCCCCACCAAATGATGCACGTCTGATTCGCTGCCAAACAACCACTCCTCCTCTTGTTCCCGATGAAGGATTAGCGGCATTCGGGACTCTGGAAGTTTCGGGTTATTGTGAATTTTGGCCATCAACTCGTTAGCCCGGGTGGTTACTATGCTGAAGGTCTGTTTGCTGATACCGTCCGACGGATCCAGCCACTGATCCCAAAGCCCGCCCAACGTCATAATCGCATCGTCGCATCGGGTAATGTAGAAGGGATATTTTTTACCTCGCTGATGATGGTATTCAAAGAACCCATCGATATCAATCAGACAGCGCTGACTTTGGGCTGCTTTGCGAAACGATGGTTTTTCGAACATCGTTTCTCCGCGGGCATTTAACGTACTGTTCCATATTTTTTCCGGTCGATCTTTCATCCAGTCCGGAATGAGCCCCCAGGTTGCCACCCGGGGTGTTAATGGAGTTTGGTTAGGATAAATTATCAGTCGGGGATGGGAAAAACCCGAGGACACTAATTTTTCATCGCCCGTAAACACGTCCAATTCTTTTTCAATTTCGGAAGCCAGTCCATCCATCTGGTAATGGCGGGCCCGTTTCAGCATCGACTTTAGTTTTGCACTGATCGTATAACACATGGCGACAGCGGTTCTGAGAAATAAAATTACGATTTTACCTAAAAGAGCAGTTGTCTTTCGCGATAAAACTCATTTGTTTGGGGGTACGATGTATTCTGAATGGAGTACTCAGTAGAGTCTGAGAGAACACTTCCCACTCTTTTGCCTTGAACAATCTGCTTGATTCCAACAGCTTCCTTCCTTAACTCAGAGCCACTTCCAAACTTTGATATTATGCCTTTTGCCTTTTATTTTTGGGGTACACCATACAGAGACTGACCAGTTCTCTTTTTTGCCTTAGATGTATGATTTTTATAGCCTGTAACCCCTTCACAATCACCCTAAAACGCCAAAAGCCACGCAAATTGCGTGGCTTCGTGTGAACCCGAAGGGATTCGAACCCCTAACCTCCTGATCCGTAGTCAGGTGCACTATCCAATTATGCTACGGGTCCATAATGGAGGTGCAAATATAGATAATATTCTTACACCTGCTAAGCTTCATCGTTATTTTATTCTAAAAATTATTTATGCAAGGGCACTGTAAAGCGAAAAGTGGCCCCCTTCCCTTCTTCGCTTTCAACGGTTATTTCACCTTTATTCTTAATTACAAACTCTTTAGTCAGAATTAATCCAAAGCCTGTACCGGGTTCGTTTTCCGTTCCCGGAGTAGTCGACAGGTTGCTGGGCATAAACATTTTCTCCAGCCGGTTAGTCGGAATTCCAATACCGGTATCCTTTACCTCAATAATGGCCTTATCCGCCTTTCGCAATACCGACAGGTATACGCTACCGCCTTTGGGCGTGTATTTTATGGCATTGCTCACCAGATTTCGAATGGTAGTTTGAAGCATGTGGGTATCGGCAAATACGTGTAAATTACTTTCTGCTAAAAAAGAACAACTCACATCCTTATTCCTGGCTTGCTGATTCACCAAAGCCAGAATATCATTGATTATTGTGCTAAGTTCAACTTCCTCGGGAGAATATCGGATTTTACCGGTTTGAACGCGTGTCCAACTCAGCAGGTTTTCCAATAAATTATGCGAAATCCGCGATGAATCAACCATATTCCGGATCAGTTCCTTCTTCATGGCATCATCATAGCTGTCGTATTCACTCAGAAGTATCTCACCCAATCCCATAATATTAAAGAAGGGCGTTTTCAGGTCATGGCTGATAACGGATAAAAGGGTATCCTTTGTGTTGTTAATTTCACGAAGCTCCTTCTCACGCTGACGGAGTATGATATGCGTTTTTACCCGGGCAACTAATTCAACGGGATTAAAGGGTTTGGTTAAGTAATCCACTCCACCTACTGCGAAGCCTCTTTCTATGGCCACATCGTCGGTTTTGGCGGTTAGGAAAATAACGGGAATGCTCGCAGTGGCCGGATTGGCTTTAATATGTTCGCAAACAGAAAAGCCATCCATTCCGGGCATCATTACGTCCAGCAATACTAAATCGAAGGCGCGGGATCCAATCTGCTTAATTGCCGAATCGCCACTTTGAGCAAAAAACAGATTATAGCCCTCCTGGGTAAGAAACTTTGCCACCAACTGGATGTTCTTTGGCATATCGTCCACAATAAGGATGGAGTAGTTCTGATTATCTTGCATCTTTCTGGGTATTTTCTATTCTGTCCATAATCCGTTGGATCAACTCAGGCAACTCTACGGTTGTTTTATTAATCTCTTCAATATCAAAACCATCTGCTGCCTGACGAATGCGTTGGGCTAGTGCATAGAGTTCCGGTAAGTCAAATTTTTCCTTCAAAGTCATCACATGGCTGGCAAAAGTTCCAATCTCATCGAAGGATGATGATTCGCGTATAGCGGAATACTCCTGCTGCAATTGAAGCATATCTTGATTAAGCATTTTCAATGCATCGGGGCTGAATTTTTCCAGATCGATGGCCTGAAGTTTGGATTCATCGAAGGACTGGCCTTCCTGCTGTTCTTCATAAGGCAGAAACTTTTTAAGGACTTCCACCAGGTCAACCACTTTGAAGGGTTTTGGAATAAACACATCAAACAGTTTCGCTTTTTCTTCTTCTTTACGTGCAATGCGTGTTGCCGATATAGCAATTATGGGGATCGACTTAAGAGTTTCATGCTTCCTTACGTATTCCGTAACTTCGAAACCATTCATCTTAGGCATGTTTAAATCCAGCAGCATCACATCGGGACGGTTTTGTTCCAGTACTTCTATGGCGTTCAATCCGTCATATGCTTCAAAAAATTTCAGGTTATTGCCTTTAATAATGCCCCGCAGTAGCTCCCTGTTAATTTCCACATCGTCCACTATGAGTATCTTGGAATCGCGGAAACGCACTTTGGGAGGTTTGGACGGAAGAAGGGGAACCTGAGGCAAGGCCACTTCGCCAACCAGCACATGCGGAATTTCAATGATAAAAGTACTCCCTTCGCCCAGTTTACTTTCTACACTAATTTCGCCATCCATCAGTTCCACAATAAGACGGGTAATGGCCAGTCCCAATCCGGTGCCCCCGTACTTCCTGGTATCCTGATCTTCCTGTTGTTTGAAGGCCTCAAAAATGGATTTACGGGCATTATCGGCTATACCAATGCCTGTATCGGCTACTTCCAAATGCAGGGTTACAAAGCGCGAATTATCAATCTGGGTTGGATCGAGTGCACGCACCACCACATCAATCCTTCCTTTCTCGGTAAATTTATGCGCATTACCCAACAAATTAATCAGTATCTGCCGGAATCGCAACTCGTCCAAAAACAAACTCTCCGGCATATCCTTATCCACATCCAGATGGAAGGCCAATCCCTTTTGCGTCATTTTTAGCCAAAACACATCCCTAATTTCTTGTATAAGGGTATGAAGTGATATGTATTCCGGCTTTAAGGATAATTCTCCGGCTTCAATTTTGGAAAGATCCAGAATATCGTTAATCAAACTTAACAGGGTTTTACTACTCGACTTGATCGAATTCAGGTAGTCCTTATATTGCGGATTGCGTAACTCCTTACTCAACAATTCGGTAAACCCTAAAACCGCGTTAATTGGAGTTCGTATCTCATGACTCATATTAGCCAAAAAAGCACTTTTAGCGGTATTCGCTTTCTCTGCCTCTTCCCAGGCGCGTTTAAGTTCTTTCTCGCTCTTCTTAAGCACTGTGATGTCGCGAATGATCACCACCAGTTCATCGCTTCCGCTCACAATAAAACGCACTTCCTCAAATACCAGCTCGCCTCCATGCCAATAGGAATAATCAAAAGTAATCACCCCGCGGCTTTTAAAAGCTGCTTCAATGGCGTGAATAAATTTGTCGCGCAGGTTGGCCGGTATTCGTTTGGTAAATTTTTCACCCAGTAACTTATGCGGAGGTACGTAAAGCTTGGAGGGATCATCGGTATAAACATCAAGTATCACACTCCTGCGATCGATGACAAAAATAAGATCGGGAATAATTTTTAATAGTGCGAGTTTTTTGGATTCACTTTTTTTAAGCGCATTAACCGCCTTTTTGCGTCGTGTTACATCCTGAATAATAGTAAACAGCACATCGCGATCTGCAATTTTAACCAAAGTAGGGTATACTTCAACATCCTTTAGCGAACCGTCCTTAAGCTTATGCTGCATATTCACAGGAACATGCTGGCTTTCAATGGCTTTAGTAAGCTGAGCGGAGGACGAATTGCGCTCAGTCAGGTCAATTTCGGCCAGGCTCATCGCCGAAATTTCCTCGGAGCTGTATCCATAAAAGTCAACAGCAGCCCGGTTAGCTGCTTCAATTCGGTTCTCTACCGGTTCAATCATCAGAATAATAACACTGGTATCTTCAAAGAAACTCCGAAACTTCGCCTCGCTTTTTCGTAATAATTCTTCCGATTGTTTTCGATAAGTGATATCGCGCGACACCCCAATTAAGCCCTCAAATTCACCGGTTACCGAAAATATGGGCTTTATTTTCGATTCCAGCCAAATACATTCCCCATCTTTTCGGGTAAAGGATGATTCCCATTTATTTCCCTGAAGAACCATTTGGGGTGCATTTCGTTTTTTGCGCACTTCTGTCAACTCCTGGATTAACGTTTCCGGCAATTCGACAAAATAGTTCCGATGCCCCATCCTTTCTATCTCCTCTGCTTCAAACCCGGTAACATCTTTAATACTCGGACTCACAAATGTATACCGCAAGTCGTAGTTCATCACCCAAATTACATCAACCACATTCTCGGCAAGCAAACGGTACTTTTTTCCACTCTCTCGCACGGCATCGCGATACAATACCGATTGGGTAATATCCTGCAGAATGATGATAGTTTCAGCCACCTTCCCTTCCTGAAGAATCGGCGCAGTAATGATATCGTAGTAATGATTTCGTAAATCGGAGTAGCTGATGGTGGCCTCAAAACTGGTACTGATTTTACCTTTGAAGGTAAGGGCAATATTCTCACACGCAATGGAATGATAGCGGGCATCAAAAAACGAATAGATGGTTTTTCCCAGCAACTCGGGCACTTCAACCTCAAAAACCCCCTTATTGGCGTAAGTAATAACTCCATCCTCATCAATTTTAAGGATGTGAATGGGCGAATTTTCTGCCAAAATCCGGAATTGTTCTTCACTCGATTTAAGGGCATCCACCGCATTCTTCCTGTGAGTTATGTCCTGCTTGGTACAGATAAAATGGGTAATTGCACCATTCTGCAGAACGGGTGCAATAGTTGCCTCTTCCCAATAGTAGGAACCATCTTTCTTTACATTATAAAACACTCCGCTCCAGGTATTTCCACTGGTGATGGTATCCCATAAATCCTTATAAAACTCGGCACTATGATACCCGGATTTAAGAATACTGGGCTTTTTTCCAACCACTTCTTCGAGCTGGTACCCGGTGATACGGGTAAATGCGTTATTTACGAAAAGTATGACTCCCCTTGAATTCGTCACCAATACCGTACCCGGACTATGCTCAATGGCTAAACGTAAAATCTCGGGCTGCTCGGACAGTATGGTGTTCGAATAACTATCGGACATAGCCGTGGTAGTATGACGAAGTTCGCTCTGCCTGATTAAGGCCAGTCTCCGATGTTCGGCAGTATATCCGTGCAATACCAAAAGTATAGGGATGGAGGCCAGTAAGTACATCTGCGAAAAAAAGATGGTATCAAAAAAGTGCTCGCCAACCAAATTCACCAGATGACGCCCAACCGCATAACAGATCAGAGCCGATACAACAACCAGCCCTCCAACCGTATCCCGTAAAGAATAGCGCATGGCAATCCAAAACAAGATCGGTACCAGCAGGTATACTATTTTTGCAGCAATGCCCGGCGATAATATTCCCATAAGACCGAACAAGGCAATTACTCCCAGACCGGAAAGGACATATACGCTCCATTTCCCCGACCGCTTGACAGGGTAATTCGGCATTGAAAAAGCCATTACTAATGGAATAAACAATAGCGAACCAATTAAGTCGGCCCCTCCCCAAGCCACGAGAATATACCGTGTGGTAACTACGGCAAACTGCACTTTATCCTGTACGGCAAGTACCAAAACTACCAGCGAAAATAGGACGATACCGAGCAATATAAAAAACAGTTTTGCAAGCGCACCGGGATCACGAAAAAACGTATTCTCCGGAAGGAACCTTCTTATTAACCAGGCACGAAGCCCAACCTGAACCACTCCAAACGCACTCATGGCCAAGGCAATTCGTCCTGAATCAACCCATAACTCTACGGTAGAAAAATCGTGCAGGTAAAACCCAACAAATAAAGCGGGGAAAACTACCATCAGGTACTTATACCCGAAAATCAGGATCAATCCGGTAGCAATGCCAAATGCCGGCCATACAGGAGGAACATAATACGGAACAACGGTCGCGCGCAGCCCAATGGGAACAGAAAAGCTTACAAGAATGAAAACGGTCAGGATCCTGACTAACCATTTCAATTTGTTCCTCTGGTAACTAACCGGCTGCCCCATTGATACTAACTTAATAATTGGTGACTGCTAATACGTTCGCTCTCCCATCTCCCTTTCCTTCCTTCAACTTTGAGCAACCCACCTCCCAATCGGATGTGCGATCGTTATCTCCTTAATTTACTGAAGGATTTGCCATGAAGAATGCAAGAACACGAGCTTTCGTGCATGCACTAATTAAGTTAGATTATTCCGGGCTATCTTACAAGTTTTGATCGACAATTATACTGAAAAAACCACTATTTATTCTTTGTAAAACTAACCATACAGGTGGTTCCCTGCTCCTGCATACTGTGCATGGTAAATTGCCCATCGAGCCATTGGGTGTATTTTTGTGCCAACATCAACCCCATTCCCGATGCCGTCATTTTTTCCCGGTTGTGTATATCCGAACCCGAACCTTCTCCGGGAACAATGCCAATACCATCATCCTGAATCTTCAGCTGAATCTGATCATGTAACTCTGTCACCGAAATCAGGATACTTCCCCCTTTGGGAGTGTACTTTATTGCATTGGACAGAAGGTTTCTCACAATTACCCCTAACATATGCTTATCGGTGTGGAGGATGTTTTCTTCAGGCAAATCAATATGAATCCGAAGTTTTTTTAATGACAGGATATACTTGAACAACTCCATATTCTCTTGAATGATTTTGGCCAGCGACACCTGATTTGAAACCGGTTTAATACGGTTATTATAGATATTCGACCACCCTTTGATGTTTTCAAGCAGAAAATAGATGTTTTTAATGGAATTATCAATCAACTCCACGCGCTCCAGCATCTCCTCTTTGGAATAGGTATCCTTCTTTTGCTGCAACAATTCAGAATACCCCATGACCGAGTGCAACGGATTCATTAAATCGTGCGAGATTACAGAAAGCAGCTTGTCCTTAATATGGTTCGCTTCGGAAAGTTTGGTTGCCTGATCTTTTAAAAGATTCTTCGAACGGATACGGTGAAATTCCGCGGCCGTGCGCAAGGCAAAAAAGGAAAGAATATGACGTGAATTGGGAATCTCGTCCATCATTTTATCGCTCGCAATTCCCATCACTCCAATTACATCGCCCGCGGTACCATAAATAGGAGCACACATGAATCCCTCTATTTGGTGGGATTGGGTAAACGGATCGTTGGGAAACAATTCGCGAGCCCCTCTGGGGTAAAAGGAGGTATAGCCTCTGGTGGTATTCTCTACCAAACTCCATTTTACTGTAAAAACCTGGGGTAAATTGGGGTCAACAGGTCCATACGCACCTACTATCTCCATCTTGGTCTTATCGTTACTTAACTTGCCCACAAAAGAAATCGGAACATCAAAAGTTTTGCAAAGCAGTCGTGTAAGTTCTTTGAAATATTTCATACCGGTAACATGGGCAGTTCCATGAAGCAGGTTGCTCATCACTTCTTCGGCCCGTAAATAATCTACCGACCTGCTCACCCGCAAAACTACGTAGGTTTTTCCATCCATTTTAACCGTCCGCTTAACCAGCTTACCCCAAAACACATTCTGCCGGAAACTTCGGAAAGCCATTTCCTGGGTATGTTCTCCCAGGTTGGAAATATTCTTCTCCAGAAGTTCCTGGGATAAATCGGTAAATTCGCTTTCGTACAAGCGAAAGGATGGAAGGTTGAGCAGACTGGCCTTGGATTCTACCTCAAAAAGATCCAAAGCTTTTGCGTTGCAGTCAAGAATACTGTAATTGACCCCATCCAGAATGAAAAGAGCATCGGGAGCATTGGCAAAGAGAACTTCAACCAACGGATTACCCTGAAAATAAACATCGGGAGTGGAGGCTGGGGTAACGTGTTTAACATACAACATAGCGTACTTTTTGTAATTTCTAACCAGTACGAAAACGTCTCATTTTTAGTTATACATTATGATACTGCTTTTGACGAAAGCCATGACATGATAAATTTTCTCCTTATCTCAAATGATATATAAGGCAATATGCCTAATTTTATTTTGCATATAAATACGAAGCCATGAAGAAATTTTTTAAAATCCTGCTAATAACCATTGTAACGCTTCTGGTGCTGCTACTTGTAGCCCCAGTACTTTTTAAAGGTAAAATTATAGCCCTGGTGAATGAACAATTAGAGAAGAATCTCCATGCGAAAGCCTCATTCTCCGATATTAGTTTGTCCTTTTTCCGGGACATTCCCAATTTAAGCATCCGGCTGGAGAAGCTGTGTGTTGCTGGAATCGACGATTTCGAGAAGGATACTCTGGCTTCTATTGATGCACTGGATATCTCGGTGAATATTGCGAGTGCTATTAAAATGGAAAATATTGAAATAAAGCGCATTGGCATTACCCGCCCACGTATCCATGCCATAGTACTCAGCGATGGCCGGGCCAACTGGGATATCGTGCCCGAAAGCGACACCACCGAGGTGGCAACAACCGAAGAGGATACCACCAGTTCGGAATTAAACACCCGTGTAGCATTGAAACTATTTGAAATTAAAGAAGCCTTCATCCAATACAACGACCAGAGTGCTAACATGATGGCCGAACTTTCCAACTTCAACTTCACCCTTTCCGGAGACCTTGGGCAGGACTTCTCTGCCATTCGTATCGATTCGAAAACCGATGCGCTGACCTTCGGCATGGATGGTATTACCTACCTGAACCAGGTGGCATTAGGGTTACACTTTGATGTGGATGCCAATTTGAAGGAATCGATTTATACCTTAAACGAGAATTCGGTGTCGCTCAACGACCTGACCCTTACTTTCAACGGAGATGTTGCCATGCCCGAATCGGGCGATATTATCACCAACCTGAATTACGCAACCAGCAACACCAGTTTTAAAACTCTGCTTTCCCTCATACCGGCCATCTACCTCTCCGATTTCAGCGATTTGACCACTACGGGTAAACTTCAGCTCCAGGGAAGTGTTTCGGGTGCTGTCACTGAAACCACCACGCCCAGTGTTGATGTGAACCTGCGGGTTGAAAATGCCAGCTTTAGCTACCCGGATCTGCCCAAATCGGCCAGTGATATTCAAATGGATGTGCAAGTGCATTACGATGGGGTTCAAAACGACAATACCACAGTAGATGTTAACCGGTTCCATCTGAACATGGGTGGCAATCCGGTGGATATGACCCTCAATCTGAAAACACCTATAAGCGATCCGTTCACTAACGGCAGCCTGCACATCAACCTCGACCTGGCCAGTATCCTGGATATTATCCCCCTGGAAAAAACGACCCTGAGGGGTACCATCACCACCCACCTCGATTGGATGGGTAAGCTTTCCAGTATTGAAAATGAACAATACGAAGAATTTAAGGCCGATGGCTCCATCCAGGTGGCCAATCTGTACTACAACAGCCCCGATGTTCCTAAGGCTTTTGAACTGTCCGAATCCAAAATCACCTTTTCGCCCAAACAGGTACAGATTGCCAGCTTTAATGCCAAACTCGGTTCCAGCGATTTCAGGCTGCAAGGGCAACTGAGCAATTTTATTTCTTATGCGTTAAAAGATGGAATAGTCAGCGGAGAGCTGGTATTGGCTTCCAACACCATGAATCTGAACGAACTCATGCTGTCGGAAGATACCGACACCCCTCCCGGCAACGAGTCCGCCACAACCGAAGACTCGAGCGAGCCGCTGGAAGTAATAGAAGTACCCAAAAACATCAATTTCCGGTTTCAGTCGGATATTGGCACCTTGTATTACGACCAGTTGGAAATTACGAACCTTATGGGTCTGATCGAGATAAAAGAAGGGCGCGTTTTACTCAATCAGGTTAAAATGAACCTGCTGGACGGCGAAATGAAACTCTCCGGTGAATACAACACACAGGATATGCTCAACCCCTTGGTCGATTTCTCTTTCGAAGCCAATCATCTGGATATTCAGAAGTCCCTTAAAGCCTTCGATATTCTGGGAACTATAGCTCCCATCGCCAAACAGGCAACGGGTAACATCAGCCTGGGCATGTCGTATTCCAGCCTGCTCATGCAAGATATGAACCCGGTGATTAAGTCCATTGCCGGCGATGGCCACCTGAGTTCCCAACAGATCGGAATTAAGGGAGCCAGTTCCTTAAAGGCTATTGGTAAAGCGCTAAAAACCGATGCACTCAACGATGTAGTGCTAAAAAATATTAACCTGTCGTTCCAGATTCAAAACGGAAGCCTCCAGGTACAACCGTTCGAAACCCAAATTGGCACCATGGCCCTGCGTGTGGGAGGAGAACAAACCTTCGAAAACCTGCTGAATTACGACATTGACCTGATGGCGCCACGATCGCTGCTCGGAATGGAAAATCCGACGGTAAATAATCTGTATAGCCAGGCAGCCTCCAAAGGCTTGAACCTGGAACGATCCGAAACTATTAATCTGGCCATTAAACTTACCGGAGCCATGGCCGATCCGAAGGTGAGCCTGGATTTAAAACAAAGTCTGGGCAATCCGGCCGAGAATCTTAAGGATGCAGTTAAGGAAAACGTAAGTGCCGCCGTTACCGCAAAAAAGGAAGAAGTTAAAGCCGATGCCAAAGCAGAAGCCCGCAAAGAGGCCGACAAAATATTGCGCGAAGCCGAAGCCCAGGCTCGTACGGTTCGCAGCGAAGGCAAACGGGCAGCCGATGCCGTACGCAGCGAATCCAACACTAACGCCAATAAGTTGGTTCAGCAGGCCACGAATCCGGTTTCGCGAAAAGCAGCTCAGGTATCGGCCGACCGAATGCGGGACGAAGGCAACCGAAAAGCCGATGGTATAGAACGCGAATCGAACGAAAAGGCCGACCGGATACTCCGTGAGGCACGAACCAAAGCAGACCGGTTATTACAATAACAAAAGAGGCTGCCCGTATTGGGCAGCCTCTTTTGTTTAGTTGGAATTACCTTAATTTGACCGTTGTATTCCGTGATTTCCCCATCTTCAACTCCGGAAATATTGCGTCGCATTCATTCTGACAGAACACGGTACCAGCGTAACATTCTTAACGACTCCAATGATCAGAAGCAGGATCTGAATCCACCACTTAGCATGGATCCTCCACACAATACCTGCTAACAAAGCGCACAACAAACCTTCGGCTCAATAACATAGCATTACTGTTTACTCCATAAAAAAAGCCGCTCTGAACAGCGGCTCTTTTTGTTCTTTCAAGTACTTAGAATCTTTTTTCCTGAATACGTGCTTTCTTACCGGTAAGCTTACGCAGGTAGAAAATACGTGCACGACGTACACGACCTCTTTTGTTTACATCAATTTGGTCGATAAATGGCGATGCAATGGGGAAGATACGCTCTACGCCAATACTACCTGACATTTTACGTACGGTAAAGGTCTCTTTGATACCCGTTCCTTTTCGCTGCAATACCACGCCGCGAAAATTTTGGATACGCTCCTTGTTTCCTTCAATAATCTTATAATGTACAGTTATTGTATCGCCAGCTGAGAAATCAGGAAATTCTTTTCTTCCGTCAAATTGTTCTTCAGCAATTTTCAATAGGTCCATCCTTATATCGTATTTTATGTTATTACCCTCAAAAATTCAGGTCGCAATATTACAACTTTTTTTTCAATGATCATAGGCCTATAACGTATTTAATTAATATCCCCTCCAAACTTAATGGTTTTCTGTTGCTTTAAACCGGTAGCTATCGCCTGTTTCTTCCACAATTTTTCGGTACCAGGCCTCACCGTAACCCGGTTGATCCAGTTTCGGATTTCGCTGACCGGGCACTGTCTCTTTACAATTTCCATCCATAAAACGGGTAAACAGGAACCGATACAAGCCCTGCCATTCACTCAATGTGTTTTCGGCCATGCGGATTGAAAAGTTCGTAGTTTCCCGACTCAGTGTTTGCGGGTTGTTCCGATAATATTCAAGAAACCGGGAATCGTTCTCCTTCACTTTCTGTATATAAAAGGTTTCCAACGAGTCCTGTAAATGCCGGATAAAGGGAATCATATCGCGGTAGCGGGTATACGCAAAATTCGATACCTGATTAAAAATCCAGAAGGCTGCCTGAGGATCAAATTCCATCAAACCTCCGGTACCTTCGGCATACCCGCGTGGAATTTCATTCATGCCACAATACATCGGGGTATAAACCGTGCTGTAGGTATCATCCACCCCAAACCATAACAAGCCACCCATTGCATCGGGCAGCCAATTGCGACTCTGCGACACAAAGGAAAAAGCAGTTTGCTGAGTCGATATGGAGCGCTCGTTAAAATACGTTACACTATCCACCGTCCAGGTCAATGGCCGCCAGCGAACAATACACTGGTATGGCCCCGCGCCAACATCGGTAGTTAAATCCATTTTGGTGCCGCCAAAATAATCGCGCAACAATTCCAAGGCGTCTTTCACTCCCAGTTTTTTATCGGGCTTAATCCACAAAGGAAGGGTATGTTCCAGATTCTCCCCCATGGCATAGTCTTCGTAAACCGACATTTCGGCATTCATCCTTCGAAATCCGGACCACACCCGAGCCTCACACCAACGGGCTCCGGCAAAATCCAAGGGAGCATAGGCATCCCGAAAACTAAATGAATCGGGATCCCCGTTGTAATACCCCCTCTCCTGGGCAAAACGGATGACATCGGCTGAGTACAGACAAATTTCCGGATCATGTTGAGGAAAGGTAGTGATACGTGACTGATTAGCATGACCACTAAGGTAGCCATCGGGTATCCGCCGAGCCACCCAAACTGCCCCTTTGTTCCCCAATCCTTTACCTATCATCTCCAAAATCCATACTTCCCGGGTATCGGCAATGGAAAAGGACTCTCCCAAACTGTAATACCCGTATTGCGACACCAATCGATCCATCTCCTGAATGGCCTCCCGAGCGGTCTTGGCACGTTGTAAGGTGAAATAGATCAACGATCCATAATCGATCCCCCCGGTGCTATCGCGTAATTCAGGCCGTCCACCAAAAGTGGTTTCAGCAATGACTAATTGGTGTTCGTTCATATTGCCTACCACCTTGTAGGTTGAACCTGCCTGAGCAATGCGACCAAGCCGGTTGCCGGTTTCCCAATCGTATACATCCACTGAATCTCCCATGGAATACGAAGCCGGTGGCCTAAAATACAGTTCACCATACATCAGATGCGAATCGGCTGAGTATAAAATCATGGTTGAGCTATCCTCTGTTGCTCCACGGGTAATTAAGAAATTGGTACAAGCCAGGAGCGAACTGCCATACAGCGTTAAAATCAGATGAGCAATATATTTTTTATTCATGGTCTATGTGTATGCCGGCATGAGTTTTTGTGAAATAGTTGAAACACAGCCGATAATTTAAATAAAGATTTTTTTACGTATTTAATTACTGTTTGTCAGCAAGCGGACAAATAACGAATCAATATCTTTCATATTAATATTTATTTAGCTGAATTTTATGTATTTTGTTATTATTAACATTTTTTTTGTAATTAATTAACATTTCTATGTGGTAAATTAATAAAAACTACTTATTTTTGCATTGTAATTAGCTGAGAAACCTGAAGCCTTTGTAGCAGGAGGAGTCAGAATAAGGTTTTGTTAGTAATTAGATTGTTTTAGTAGTTAGGGTTATGAAAGTGGACCGACCAGTCCACTTTCATTATTTTATAGCCCTGCCAATACTCCACCGCTTGAATCGCTTCGTGCTCCGGTTACCGATGCCAAACAATTCACTCTGCCCAGATAGCGTAACAATCCCAGAAAACCAAAGATTAAGGCTTCCTTAAATTCGATAATTTCCCGATCGGGTACCACAATGGTTCCGGAAACCTTCTCTTTGATCTTTTCCACCAGAAAACTATTTAACGCCCCGCCTCCGGTGAGTAAAATATATTGCAACCCATAGGTGCCTGCAATCGTTGCAATCTGTGTGGCAATGTGCTCGTAAACAGTCGCCAGAATATCCTGGGTATCCCAATTCGATTGCGTAATAAGCGGCTCAATATACTGCTCCAGCCACTCCCTCGAAAGCGATTTGGGTGGAGATGCAGCATAATATGGAAGCGCGTTCATTTGATCCAACAATTCATCGATTACCTTCCCCTGCCTCCCTATATTTCCATCCAGGTCACAATCCAACCCAAAGTCACGCACCAATGCATTCAACAGAATATTTACGGGACAAATATCAAAGGCTTTTCGTTCTCCCTGAATATCAAAAGAGATGTTCGAGAAACCTCCCAGATTCAAGCAGGCATCAAATTCGGAAAAAAGTACCTTGTCTCCGACAGGCACCAACGGAGCTCCCTGGCCACCCAGGGCCACATCGAGCGAACGCAAATCATAAACGACCGGCAAACCCGTTACTGCAGCCATTGCATTCCCCGAACCGATTTGCAGGGTATACCCCAACTCCGGTTTGTGGAAAACGGTATGCCCATGACTCGAAACAAGGGTTGGAGGAGCAATTCCAAAACGGATGTGAGCCAGGATCTGTCTTCCAATTTCGGCTCCGTAATCCCGATCCAGCTGAACCAACGCTTCCCCCGACAAAGTATGGGCGGTCTCCAACCGGTTCTTCCAGGCTGATGTATACGGCAGGGTAACAGCCTGGTCTATATCAAAATGCCATCCAGCTTCTGTTTCCCGGAAATGACACTTTACCAAATCCAGTCCATCCAAACTGGTACCAGACATCACTCCAATTACAGTATATCCTGACTCCATCGTCTAGTAAAAAAAGGTGCTTTTATAGGTAGTCGCATTGCCTTTGCTATCGGCCACTTCGATGCGCAACTCGTGCTGCTTACCACTATCCAGATACTCCGGATCAATAGCATATTCGATACGATCCGATTTGGCATCGTAAGCAAATAATGCCCAACGGTTGTCAATGTAGGCATTGTATTGGTTTATCCCCGACAGGTTATCGGTTATCTGGAATACCAGGGAATCCGCTGCCAAATAATGTCTGGTTGTACTATGTTTCACCGGAATCACCTGGGGAGGCAAGGTATCATACATCACCACATACTTCCCCATATTCCGAACCGATGCAACCAGTTTCCCCTGCAGATAATCGCCACCTTCTGCCTGCAGGCCGTTCCCGTTTATACGAACAAACAGGAGCTTTTCACTTAAATGCGGAATACTGTCACCCAACGCTAACTCCAAACGAATTGCCTTTTGAAGCCCTTCCCCTGAGGTGTGTATATTAAAAGTATCCTGAAGTAAGGCCTCTCCCCCATACCTGGCCTCCAGGATAAAATTCACATCGCGGTACAAGGCGCCCGGAGGAACGGTCACTTTCAGCCGGTCTTTCTCCAATACGGCTCCTTGCTTCCAGCTCACTTTCTCTCCCGGGGCTTGCATTAACGATTCATCGGGCTGTTTGCGAATGCAGGCAAAATGCAATATACTTTGGTTCCCGTATGGATCCATGGCTCGTACCTGAATCTGAATTATAGAATCGACGGGCACGTGCAATACCCCATCCTTACCGGACGGTATGTAGATTTGCAAGGCATTGTTGGGCAAACGGTATAAACGATGAATGCTTCTTCCTTCATTGCTTTTAAGATCGTAATCCATGTGGGCATTAATAAACCGGGTCTGATCAAAGGGTATTTGATCCAATTGAAAACCAAACACCACGGTATCTTGTACCAACATCTCCAGGCGATACACCCCACAACGATTTGAAGAACCATTCAGGTAATCGTAGACTTCCACTCCAAACGCAACAACATCGGCATGCACCACTATTGGCTCCTTACTCCGATAAAGGCTATCGTTGATGCGGACAAGCGCAACTTCATTTCTGGTTTCTGAAGCCCAGTTTACTCCCGATCCAGTGTAGGCATAGGTAAACAAAGCCTTAAATACAGGCGGAATACTATCTGCGACAGGCAAGTGGTAGAGTAATCCATTTACCGGTAGCTGGCTGTCGGTTTTGCGTACCTCGAAATGCAAATGAGGCCCACCGGAACGCCCGGTATTTCCTGAATAAGCAAGTAGTTCGCCCGCCTGAAAACGAAACATTCCAGAAGCCGGAAACAACTCAATCTCATAACTTTTCCTCAGGTATTGATTGTGCTTTATGTATTTCTCCAGTTCGGGTTTAAAACGCTCCAAGTGAGCATACACCGTAGTATAACCATTTGGGTGGGTAACATATACCGAACGCCCGTAGCCTCCGCTTTCAATTTTTATCCGCGACACATAGCCATCGGCGACACAAAACACGGGTTTTCCGTTTTGACTTTGGGTTTTTAGGTCAATGCCCGAATGGAAATGTCCGGTACGTAATTCACCAAAATTTCCCGACAGGTATAAGGGGATGTGTAAAGGTGACTGAAAATCAGCCGACTTGTTGTTTTGTCCGGAAACCGGGGCCATAACGCCAATAATCAACAGGCAAAATGTTAGGAATTCAATCATATTTTTGCTACTTTTAGGCATAGTTCAATTCGCAGATTTTCTTGATATGCGGCAAAACTAAGACATATTTAGTAAGGCGGTAAAATGATTCAGGATTTTTTTATATTTGCGAGTTCGAATTAATAGAGATCAAAAATTTCATGGATTCCAACAGCGAAATAGTTGCCAGTTTACGCCACAATTTAAAGCGGATCATCCAGCTCTACGAGGCACAAAAAGAGGATAATAAAAGCCTGCGTGAGCAAAATGAAACCCTAAACAGGCAAATCGCCAGGTTGAAATCCCAACAAAACGAGCTTGAAACCAGCAGCAACTCTATGCAACTGACACAAGCTTTTATCACAGCATCCGGAGGATCAAGCCACGATGCTAAACTAAAAGTAAACCGTATTGTGCGGGAAATTGATAAATGTATTGCTCTTTTAAATAAATAATCCTGTTTGATGGATGACAAGCTTTCCATACGTGTAAATCTGTGCGACCGATACTATCCGCTCAAAATTGAACGGACGGACGAGGAGAAGATCAGGAAAGCCGGTAAAATTATTAACGAGAAGGTTCTTCAATACAAACAAAGATATGCTGACAAAGATGTTCAGGATTTTTTGGCCATGGCAGCATTACAGTATGTAACACGACTAATTGAGCTGGAGGACAAGGAAGACGTTAACCGTTTTCTGGAAGACATAAAAGAACTTAATGAGGAATTGGAAGTATACCTTCGGGAAGAGTAATATACGTTCTTTACATAAAAAGATTAAACTATTGCCCGCATAGTTACTTTAGATATTTGCGAAACTCAACATTTACCACATTGGAGTTTCTCTTAGATCATTTAAGACAGGCCCAGTAGCCGCTGGTCGGTGATCCTGGTCTTCCAGGACGTTGGAAGTCTGACCTGATCTAGCAACTCCACCCATGTCATTGACGGGGTTTCTTAAATTCTAAAGGATTATGCGGGTTTTTTTATAAACCTATAAGCAACAACGTATGATTACTATTTTACTGATAGCCAATACCTCGATGATAAAACTAGCCACAACTGGCATCCTCTCGCTGCTTGCCGGTGGTGTTTTATCGTATCTGGTATGGAATGTGACGCAAAAAAAGAAAAGCGCGAATATCATTAACGAAGCAAAGACTGAGGCCGAAGTCATCAAGAAAGATAAAATTCTTCAGGCCAAGGAAAAATTTCTTCAGCTTAAAGCGGAACACGAAAAGTTCATCAACGAGCGTAATAATAAGTTAAACCAGGCAGAAAACCGCTTCAAGCAAAAAGAAGCTACTCTCTCGCAAAAATTTGAAGAAAGCCAGCGCGCCAAGAAAGAAATAGACACCATTCGCCGCAACTTGGAAACCCAAATGGAACTGGTTGACAAGAAGGAACAGGAGCTGGTTAAACTCCACAAACAGCAAGTGGAACAGCTCGAAGCAGCCTCCGGCCTGTCAGCCGAAGAAGCCAAGGAACAGCTTATTGAATCCCTGAAGGAAGAAGCCAAAACGGAGGCTATCTCCTATATCAATGAAATTGTGGACGAAGCCCGTTTGAGTGCCAACCGCGAGGCCAAGAAGATTGTCATTGAAACCATTCAGCGGGTAGCCACTGAAACTGCTATCGAAAACGCTGTCACCGTGTTCAATATTGAAAGCGATGAGATAAAAGGGCGTATCATTGGCCGCGAAGGACGTAACATTCGTGCCCTGGAAGCGGCCACAGGGGTTGAAATTATTGTCGATGACACCCCGGAAGCCATCATACTTTCGGCGTTTGACCCGGTTCGCCGGGAGATTGCCCGCTTATCGCTCCACCAACTGGTAACCGACGGCCGAATTCATCCGGCGCGTATTGAGGAAGTTGTTGCCAAAACCCGCAAGCAGATCGAAGAAGAAATAGTAGAAGTTGGAAAACGCACCACCATTGACTTGGGCGTTCACGGCTTACACCCCGAAATGATTCGCCTGATCGGTAAAATGAAATATCGCTCGTCCTATGGACAAAACCTGCTACAACACTCCCGCGAAGTAGCCAATTTGTGTGCGATTATGGCTTCGGAGTTGGGTCTCAACACCAAGTTAGCCAAGAGGGCAGGTTTGCTGCACGATATTGGAAAAGTTTCCGATGAAGATCCGGAACTTCCCCACGCAGTGTATGGCATGAAGCTGGCCGAAAAACACAAGGAAAAACCTGAAGTCTGTAACGCCATTGGAGCTCACCACGACGAGGTGGAAATGACCAGCCTTATTGCTCCAATTGTTCAGGTTTGTGATGCCATTTCGGGAGCACGCCCCGGGGCACGCCGCGAGGTGGTTGAATCGTACATTAAGCGTTTGAAGGAGCTCGAAAACCTGGCACTGTCCTTCCCTGGTGTACTTAAAACATATGCTATTCAAGCCGGAAGGGAACTTCGGGTAATTGTGGGCAGCGGACAGGTCTCCGATAAGGATGCCGATGCATTATCGTACGAAATTGCCAAACGTATACAGGACGAAATGACTTACCCTGGACAGGTAAAAATCACTGTAATCCGCGAAACACGCGCTGTAAGTTTTGCCAAATAAACTATTGAAAAATTTGAAGAAGCTCGCACAGCCGGGTCATTTTATCCTCAAAACCGAGTTTCTCATACGATACAATTAAACCATTGATAAGTCTTACTAAAGTTTCCTCATTGCTGCAGGGAACATAGTAGGACTTATCAGGTTTTAGCTGGTTCTGTTCCAAAAAATAATCAATCTCCTTCTTACTAAGTATGGCTCCTTTATTATAGGGATTGATATAAAAAATTATATCCTGTATTTCGTCCTGCGAGTCGATATAACGATATTCGTCCTTATAAGCCAGAATAAAGTTTTTAGGCAGATTGACTCCATAAATAGGCAAATTCAATTTATCGGCAATAGCTTTATAAAGAATGGCCAGCGAAAGAGGGTTCCCTTTGCGGGTCTCCAACACCTGATTAAGGAAGGAATTTTGCGGTGAGTAAAAATTGTGGGTATTGCGGGCGAACTTATGAAGTTCAAATAATACATAGTTGATGATTTTGACCTTTTCAACAGCCGTAAGATTCGTGCCAATTTCCAACCATACATCGTTCTTAATTTTCTCCACCCGATCATCGATTTGAAAAAAGCTGGTTTCAGGAAATTGAAATTGCACCAAATAGCTGGCTCCTTCCAGAATATTGGTTGCTCCGCCGTTCTTCCAGTTCCTCAAATTGGTGCGTGTAGTTTCAAACTGAATGTCGTAAATAACCCGTTCAAGCCGCTCCTGAACCCGGCTATCAGGGGTATTCTCCCATACCTTCTCCAAATGGGGCACAATGGTTATGCCGTGCTGCATCAGATTATCTGTAACGGCACTCACCACCTCGGTATCCGTGTCGTCCAACAATGAGATCAATGCTTGTATCTTACTGACATCCATATTCATACTATAATTTACATAAAAATATAGATTATTCCTAGAGGGCTGATAAATTAAGTATTTTTGTTATTAACGGAGAATAGTGCTGACAAACAAAAACCCGGCAAATACCGGGTTTTTGTTTGTCATTCAGGTTGTTACCAGTCTACTTCATCAGTAAGGTCACTGCCTGTTGGTATACATTTTCTGCTGTATATCCGAGTTTTTCATCGAGCACAGCAGCCGGAGCCGAATAGCCAAAACTATCCAATCCGATAATTTTCCCCCGGGAACCTACCAAACCCTGCAAGGTTACCGATAGTCCAGCGGTCAAACCCAATGTGGGCAGATGTTCCGGTAATACCGATTCCTGATAGCCGGGATCCTGATCGCGAAACAGGCCCTCGGAAATGATGGATGCTACCTGAACGTTAATTCCTTTTCGTTCCTTCAACAATCGGGCCCCTTCGATGAGCGTGGAAACTTCAGAACCATTTCCAACAAAAACAATATCGTTCTGAGACGCATCCTTATGCACCAAATAACCGCCCCTGGTGGCATTCAGGGCATCCTGATACCGATCACCATTGGAGGGTACATCCGGAATGTTCTGGCGTGATAAAATAAGAGCTGTTGGGGAACCGGTATTTTCCAGAGCCATTTTCCAGGCTACATTGGTTTCCATAGCATCGGCCGGCCGCAATACCAATACGCTGCGCTTTCCGTGATGGTTTCTCAGCTGCTCCATCAAACGAATTTGCGCTTCGTGTTCCACAGGCTGATGCGTAGGACCATCCTCCCCAACCCGGAAGGCGTCATGGGTCCATACGTATTTCACTGGCAGTTGCATAAGAGCTGCCAAACGAACTGCAGGCTTCATGTAATCGGAAAATACAAAGAAAGTGCCGCACACCGGAATTACCCCACCATGCAGTGCCATGCCGTTCGCAATGCCTGCCATGGTGAGCTCGGCCACCCCCACCTGAAGGAAGGCTCCACGAAAATCGCCTTTTACAAACTGAGTGGTTTTCTTCAGAAAGCCTTCGGTTTTGTCGCTGTCCGACAGGTCGGCCGAAGCCACAATCATATTTTCCACCTTACCGCAAAGCTCGGCCAGAATGGTTCCTGAGGCCACACGCGAGGCAATATTTGACTTTTGTTTTATGGACGAAAAGTCGATATCCGGCATGGCTCCTGAATAGAACAGTTTCAGTTTTTCAGCCAGTTCCGGATTGTCGTTTTCCCACTGTTTAAATTCTTCTTTCTGTTCTTTGGCAAGCTGTCGTTTGTTTAAATTGATTTTTTCCCAATATTCTTTAACATCATCGAAGATTACGAATGGGTTTTTGGGGTCGCCGCCCAGGTTCTCAATGGTTTTCTCAAACGATGCTCCTGCCGCTGACAGCGGCATACCATGGGTAGCACAATTCTTCTCGAAGGAATGTCCGTCGGGGGTCAGGGCTCCTTTGCCCATAACGGTTTTACCAATGATAAGTGTAGGCCGATCCTTTTCGGAATGAGCAGCATGCAAACTTTTCCGGATTTCAGCTGGATTGTTTCCATCAATCGTGAGCACGTTCCATCCCCAGGCCTGGTATTTCATGGCCGTATCCTCGCGGGTTACGGCATCGGTTTTGGTAGAAAGCTGAATGTCATTGGCATCGTAGAACATAATCAGGTTATTCAACCCTAGGTAACCGGCAATTCGGCCGGCACCCTGACTCACTTCTTCCTGTACACCACCATCGGAGATGAACGCGTAGGTTTTATGCGCAACAATATCGCCGAAGCGCGCCACCAAAAAACGTTCGGCTATGGCCGCCCCAACCGCCATGGTGTGCCCCATGCCCAGAGGGCCCGATGTGTTTTCAACCCCGTGTGCCGGATCGGCTTCGGGATGTCCGGGAGTTATGCTGCCCCATTGACGAAAATTTTCAATATCCTTCATGTTGTAATAGCCGGCATACAGCAGGATGGAATATAACATGGGAGACATGTGGCCCGGATCCAGAAAGAAACGGTCGCGGTTTATCCAATGTCCATCGGTTGGATCGTAATGAAGAAACTCGGAATATAGGATAGAAACGAAATCAGCTCCACCCATGGCTCCCCCTGGGTGCCCCGACTTGGCCTTTTCTACCATAGATGCAATCAGTATTCGGATATTATCGGCTGATCGTTCAATAACACTTTTCATAATTGAAATACTTTTCTTAGATTACAATTCTTAATTAAATGGCTGCGAATTTACCTATTTATAGGCATTATTCGACGACAAAAAACGCCAAATTAACATCTAATTCAGCACTTTTCGGCCAAAGCTCGCATAATAAAACCCATACAACTTTTTGAAAGTTTAGTATATTTACCCCCAACAAAATTTTCATGTGATGATACAACGAATACAGACTGCCTTCCTGCTTGTAGCCACGGTATTTTCCTTTCTCATGCTCACCCACCCTATTTCATCGATTAACTTATCAAACCATGCCCACCTGTCCTTCAGGCCAACGGGGCTGTCCAATTTTGCCACTCCCCCAACCTATTACATGCACACCTGGCCTGTGTTCATTCTTATGGTACTAACTGCGGCCATTAACCTGGGAACCGTATTTCTTTTCCGAAAGCGGGTGTTGCAAATGCGCCTTTGTGTTTACAATATTCTGTTGACCCTCGGATTGTCGGGGTTAATGTTCTTTTATTACTTTTATATAAAACATCACGAAATTATTGAAGGAGCAACCTTTACCAGTGGACGATTCTCTTATACCTCCATATTGCCCTTTGTTAATATTATTCTTCTATTTCAGGCATTTCGAGCCATACGCCGCGACGAACTGTTGGTAAAATCGTACGACCGACTACGATAATTTCTTTTTTTAGGAAGCTGATTTACAAAATAACCATGTGTTCCTTATCGGTGATTTTTTCGCAATAATGGCAACGCAGTTTTAGTTTTTTGCGATTAATTACTAAAAACCGGGTTGGAACCGCTTCGTGATTCGTAATACACGATGGGTTATCACATTTCACAATGCTGTAAATATCGTCAGGTACTTCCACGTCCTTTTTCTCAACTACCTGGTAATCGCGTATCACGTTTAGTTTGGCTTCCGGGGCTACCAGCGAAATGCGGTTGATGTCCTTATCCTGAAAGTACACATCAGACAATTTGATTATGCCTTTTTTGCCATGCTTTTTACTCGGCAAATTGGTCCCAAAGGTGATCATTCCCTGTAGATGGTCGAGACGTAATATGGAAACCACTTTAAAAAGACTGTCGGCCGGAATATGATCGATAACCGTTCCGTCCTTGATGGCACTCACCTCGAGTTTGTTGTTTTTCATGGCTGTTCCTTATTTTAGACCTAGCATTAAGGCTATAATAGCCTGGCGCACATACACGCCGTTTTCGGTTTGCTGAAAGTAATACGCTTTGGGGTTGGAATCGACACTGGTATGGATTTCGTTGACACGTGGCAGCGGATGCAGTACCCTCATGTTGTCCCTGGTGCCCTCAAGCATGTGGTTCTTTAACACATAGGCATTCTTGGTTCGCTCGTATTCAATCGGATCCGAGAATCGTTCTTTTTGCACCCGGGTCATATAGATAATATCAGCATTTTTCATGTTATCATCGAGTTCCGTTGACTCGTAATATTTCAAACCTAACTCCTCAAGGTACATTTTATATTCATCGGGCATACGCAGTTCATCAGGCGAAATAAAATAGAAGGTTGCATTGAATTCAGACAGTGCCATAAGCAGCGAATGGACTGTGCGTCCGTATTTCAGATCGCCTACCAAAAAGATATTCAGATCATTCAGTTTGCCCTGAGTTTTCTGAATGGAATACAAATCGAGCAAGGTTTGGGTAGGGTGCTGATTGGATCCATCGCCGGCATTGATAACGGGTACGTTGGCAATTTCGCTGGCATAGCGAACACTGCCCTCCAAGGGATGACGCATCACAATAAGTTCGCAGTAATTGGTTACCACCCGTATGGTGTCATTTAGGGTTTCTCCTTTGGTAACGGATGAAGTAGCGGAATCTGTAAAGCCTATTACGCGGCCGCCCAATCGGTTAATGGCGCTTTCGAAACTCAATCGGGTACGGGTAGACGGTTCAAAAAAAAGTACCCCCACCACCTGTCCGTTCAATAAATTCTGATAAGAGTTGGCTTCAAATTCGGCGGCCACCTCCAAGATGCGTAAGTATTCTTCCTTCGAAAAATCCGTAATGGTTACCAGACTTTTATTCTTCATAGCTCCTAGGATGTTTTGAGTGTAAAGGTACGTATCTATCGATGCAATTGGTATGCCTGTTCAAATCTTGTAATAATTCAGTTTTCGTATAAAGTGAGGTATTCAATGGCTTTGAGTTTTTCAGTGACAGGCATGTAGAACGACTTCCTTACTGCAAGCCGCATGATGCATTCCAACTCAAAATTTTGTTCGATCACAGTCACCTCCAAGTCTTTAATAATTCGCATCACCTCGTTCATCTGCGGGTATCGGAAACCGATATTAAACAACACATCTTCGGTTCGCTCAATGATTTGAGCATTTTCAAGGGCATCGGCGGCGGCCGCTTTGTAAGATCTTATAAGACCGGGAGTGCCCAATAGAGTGCCCCCAAAATAGCGAACCACAAAAATGGCTATGTTGGTAATATTCCAGGAGAGTATCTGTCCGTAGATGGGTTTGCCGGCTGTACCGGAAGGCTCACCATCGTCGTTCATTCGATACGAATCGTTTGTGGCACCCAAACGATAGGCAAAACAATGATGCCGTGCCGTATGATGAGCTTTCCGTAGTTGATCCAGGTGTTCTTTTACTTCGTCTGCCGATTTTACCGGAAAGGCGAAAGCCAGGAATTTACTTCCCTTTTCCTTATAAATCCCTTCGGAAGGGAATTGTATGGTTCGATAGACATCCTCTTTCATGGGGTAGCGGCATCCTTCTGGGTGAAACATTCCCGGTATTGGAAAAAAAAAGCAGGTAATCAACCTGCCTTTCCTTAGAATTTTAATTTCTTCTCAATGTCATCAATCTGATTTTTAAACTGCTTATCGGTGTCCATGAGATTGTTAACGGTCTTACAGGCATGCAGCACGGTGGCGTGATCCTTACCTCCTATTTGAGCCCCGATAGTGGCCAACGACGACTTGGTAAGGCTCTTACTAAAATACATGGCCACCTGCCGGGCTTGAACTATCTCACGCTTCCGAGTTTTTGACTGAAGCATCTCCACGCCTATGTCGTAGTAACTGCAAACCACCTTCTGAATGTAATCGATGGATACCTCGCGCTTGGTGTTTTTAATCAATTTCTCGATCATCTCCCTGGCGAGATCCAGATTGATGTCCTTGCGATTAAGGGTCGACTGGGCAAGCAACGAAATCAAGGCTCCTTCGAGCTCGCGAATGTTATCGGTGATATGGGTCGAAATGTATTCGATGACCTCATCTGACATTTCAATACCATCCTTATAGATCTTTTGTTTCAGAATGGCAATCCGGGTTTCGAAATCGGGTATCTGCAGATCGGCCGATAAACCCCATTTAAACCGGGAAAGCAGACGCTGCTCCATGCCCTGCAACTCCACCGGAGGTTTGTCCGATGTGAGTACCAGCTGTTTTCCGGATTGATGCAGATGATTGAAAATATGAAAGAACGTATCCTGGGTTTTTTCTTTACCGGCGAACTCATGCACATCGTCGATGATAAGCACATCTATCATTTGATAGAAATGTAAAAAATCGTTCTTGTTATTATTGCGTATGGACTCCACGAACTGAGTCTGGAATTTATTGGCATTTACGTACAATACGGTTTTATCCGGGAATTTCTCCTTAACTTCAATACCAATGGCCTGTGCCAAATGTGTCTTTCCCAAGCCGGAATCGCCATAGATCAACAAGGGGTTAAAAGCAGTTCCTCCGGGGTTGTTTGCCACCGCAATTCCTGCTGAACGTGCCAGACGATTGCATTCTCCCTCCACGTAATTGGCAAAACTGTTCTCCGGATTTAAGCGCGGATCAATATCCAGTTTTTTTAGTCCGGGAATAATAAAGGGATTCTTTATGCTCTTTTCATCGGTGTTCAACGGTACCGAAACGGGTCGGTTTTTAAGCTCCCGCTGGTTATTTGCCGGCAATTTAACGGTAAGCGGATCCTTCCGCGAGGCAGTACTATAATCCATCACAACGCTGTATTCCAACTTTGCATCGTATCCTAATTCCTTCCGCAACGTTTTACTAATAATCTCAATATACTTTTCTTCGAGATATTCATAGAAGAAAGGACTGGGTACCTGGATTGTTAGTATATTTTTCTCCAATTTTAAGGGAACGATGGGCTCGAACCATGTTCTAAAGCTTATGGATGGCACATTATCTTTAATAACATTAAGACAATTGTTCCAAACTTCCCTATGCATAATTGTATTTTATTTATTGTTAGGCTATTGCTGAACCGTGGTGTTCATAATTTTACACCGGCAATTTTGTGAAAAAAAACATAAAAAAAAAACTACATTCCTCTTGACTTTTTCGGAAGAAATCTATTGGTTTTAGTATCAACATTTTAAAAATAGAATTTTTTTTATAATAATTATAGTACTGATCTTCAATTATTTACAATCGTCAACGCCGTAGCCAACTGTATACTAACTATTTACATTGCATTGCCAATTTATTAACATTTAAGTCATGTTATTCTGCCTTTCCACTTGACACTGCCTATGGTTATTGCCATGTAGACAATTATATGTAATTTCAACCCTGTTAATAACGTTTTGTAAACAGGAAATCAGTTTGTCGAATCGCCTTTTTATTATCGGAAGTGCAGGGATTCCGGCTCGCTACGGTGGGTTCGAAACGTTCGCCGAACAACTGACCGGCAAACTGGCATCGGACACCCCCATTACCATATACTGTTCGGCTTTTATCTATAAAACTTCAGAAAGGCACTTGCAACAAGGCCGCATAACACACCATTATATTCCCTGTAAAGCCAACGGTCCCTTTAGCCTCCTGTACGATTTTCTTTCGATAACCCATGCTATTCGCACTTCCTCTCCAACCGACCATTTTCTGATACTCGGAATAGGCCCCGGGCTTTTTCTTCCTTTTATGGGTGTACTGCGAAAACGAAAAATAATTCTGCATGTGGATGGGCTGGAATGGAAACGCAGCAAATGGAAACTGCTTACCCGGCAAATCTTAAAGCTGGCTTTTTCCTGGGCCTGTTCGGTTGCCGATGCAATTATAGTAGACAATGAGGCACTTCGCAGTAGCATTGAGGCAAAATACCAATATAAAATTGCGCTGATACCGTATGGTTCCGATCATATTCCTTGCACACAGCTTCCTCCTCCAATACAGGGTAAGTATGCTCTGGTTATAGCACGAGCCGAACCTGAAAACAATCTGGAAATTATTACCCAGGCCTTCCTCGACCAGACTAACCTTCCACTTTATCTCATCTCCAATTGGAAAGACACCCATTTTGGACGAAAGCTATATAAAAGGTACGGTAGCTGTCCAAACATTCATTTTATAGATGCCATCTACGAACGTCCGGAATTATTACAAGCCTACCGGAAGAATTGCTCCGTTTACATTCACGGACACAGTGCTGGAGGCACCAATCCTTCGTTGGTGGAAGCCATGGCATCGGCTATCCGGATCATTGCGTTCGATAATGTTTTTAACCGAAATACCACTAACCACTCCTGTCTTTACTTTAAGGATGGGAAACACCTGAAGGAACTCATCAGCCAAATAGGAACCCAGGCTACCCATCACATGTCTGACCTATTATACAGGTATGCAAAGGAACACTATTCCTGGGATACGGTTGCCTTAAAAATCCGAGAGTTACTTCGGTAATTTAGAACTGCTTTTATTTATTGGTTTTCCCAGGGATTTCCATCTTTTCACTAATTTTAAAGCGTAAAAAATAAGGGATACATGCAGATGTCAGAAGATTTTAACGTACCCCAACTTGGGAAATGCACCGTGAACTCAACATTGGATCTGTCGCGTAAAACCGGCGAAGGTATATTTAATTACATACCCGATTCGGAGCGCGTGGTAATGAACACCAACTTAGGCTACTATAATGAATGCCTGGCCAATAACCGCGTGCCAGTTTCCTTTGAGAAAGCAGGGCCGAAGGAAAAAATCTACTTTGACCCTACCAAAACCAAAGTAGCCATTGTTACCTGTGGCGGCTTGTGTCCTGGCCTGAACAATGTAATTCGCGGCTTGGTAAACCAGTTAAACAAACGTTACGGGGTAAAACGGATTGTGGGCATACGCTATGGTTACGAAGGGTTTATTCCGGAATACGGACACGATATCATTGACCTTACTCCGGAAGAAGTTGAGGACATTCACATGCACGGTGGTTCCATACTCAGTTCTTCGCGCGGCCCGCAGGATCCGGCGGAAATAGTGGATGCACTGGAACGTATGAACATTAACATACTTTTTACCATTGGTGGCGATGGCACCTTACGGGGCGCCCAGGCCATCATGGACGAAATAACCAAAAGAGGTCTTAAAATCAGCGTGGGAGGTATCCCAAAAACCATCGACAACGATATCAACCTGATCGAGAAATCCTTTGGGTTTGAAACTGCTTTCACCAGCGCGGCTGAAATATTACGCGGCGCCCACAACGAGGCCAAAGGTGCCTACAACGGAATTGCCCTGGTAAAACTCATGGGGCGCGACTCCGGCTTTATTGCAGCCAATGCGGCCTTGGCCGTACAGGAAGTGAACTGTGTCCTGATTCCCGAAATGAATTTTGAGCTGTTCGGCCCTCATGGTTTTCTGAAATGGCTCCGGCACCGGCTCGAAACCAAGCACCATGCACTTATTGCCGTGGCCGAAGGAGCCGGACAACACTTATTCGAAGATGCCGGCAAGGAGAAGGATGCTTCAGGAAATGTAAAATACAAAGACATTGGCATTTATCTGCGCGACCGGATCAAGGAGGAATTCGATCATAAATCATTTTCCTACAGTCTTAAATATATTGACCCCAGCTACATTATCCGCAGTGCCCCTGCGAATGCAAACGATAGTTTGTTCTGCAACCTGTTGGCCCAAAATGCAGTGCATGCGGCAATGGCAGGACGTACCGGTTTTACAGTCGGTTACTGGAATGCTCAGTTTACCATTCTACCCATTCCCCGTGCCGTTGCCAAACGGAAACGAATATCCATTGAGGGGGTACTCTGGTCGAATGTGATTGAAACAACCGGGCAGCCTAAAAAATTCAGCAAATAAAGCAAGCTTGAACCGTCCACTTAAACCACATCCCAATCCAGTATGGGTTGTGGATTTTGTGCAATCCATAGGTTTAATTCGGAAGGTGTCAGATTGGAGTAGACCAGCAGATACCCCCCTCCGCCTGAGCCACACAATTTCATAGTGTATTGCCCACCGTCCAGTCCTTGTTGCCAGATACCCAGCACCGTATCCGGAATCATGGAACGGAAGAACTCCAGCTGGAAACGGGAAATCTGGATCATATCGTACTTCAAAGCATTGGTATCGGAAGTAAGCACATGCTGAACCATGCTATCCACATTTTCCACGTATTTCACATAGTGTTTCTTTCGATCTTTATCAGCAAGCAGCTTGTAAAATTCATCCACCAGGCGCCGTGTTGAAGCATAAATGCGGGTATCAAATAGATAGAACTGACTCAGCACCGGATTGGTCCGAGAACCCGGTACTCCCTCCACCCGGGCGCCATGCACCCGGAGCAATTGGTTCCGATAGGCACATAAAGGATCGAGCCCGGAACTATTACCGTGAAAATACGACTCGGCTCCGGCCAAAACTTCTTTTTGATCGCATATGGACAAGGCTGCCAGTTGGGGAAAATACGCTCTAAAAACCGAGGCAACCAAGGCTCCGGAACTCCCCAACCCATATCCCTGCGGTATGGTGGAGTCGAAAAACAGCCCATCCTGAATATGGTCCTGAAGCAAATCCATATCACCCTGAAGCTCTTCGATCCAAGGAAGTCCTTGCAGATAGTTATAAAAACCAGCCAGAGCACGATTGGACTGAATTACAGATGGTGTAGGTTCTTTGTCGCCCATGAAACCCAGCTCCCCGGAGTACTTTGAAAAAGGAACCACCAACGCCGGCGAACCCTCCAATACAGAGTATTCGCCGCACAACAATACCTTGGAACAGACCCTACTCATGACCTATCAGTTTTACAGGCCCACTCCCCAGAGTATCGTGAATCACCCGACCCCCAGCACACAGTTCGGCCAGTTGCCCTTGTATGAGTTCGGTTCTAACCTTGCCGGCTTCCTTTTCAGGGTACAATACATGTACTGCAGCTCCTGCATCAATGGTGAACCCTACCGGAACCCTTGTTTGATCCCGGTAGCGACGTATACGTTGCAATGCCTCCAAACTCTGAGGCTTAAGCAAGATATATCCAGGAAAGGAGGTTAACATCATGGCATGCAGACAAAGTGCCTCGTATTCCACCCAATCGATAAATGCAAACCAGTCGTCTTTCGATACTAAATTGAGAAGAATTTGTAGATGGGTGGATGCTTGTCGGAAGCGTTCCACAGAAAAAAGATTGCCCTCCATCAGCCGATGCCCTTGAGAACTGGAAACGGTTTTTGCATCCTCATCCAGTATTAAAACGGAATCGTTAAGGGTCTGGAACAGTGGATGAACCGCGAATGGCAACGGTACCGCCCAGGTATCGGAAGAACCCCTAAGGTCCTGCACCTTTCCCCAAATGGTCCACCCACCGTATACCGAACGGCAGGCACTTCCCGATCCGAGTCGCGCCAGATAGGATGCTTTCCTGAAAAATGTATCCTGCGTCCATTTTATTCCGGTAAGCTCTTCCTCCAAACTCACCAAAGCCAGTGCCAACGCTCCATAAGCCGATGCTGAAGAAGCTATTCCCGAAGAATGTGGAAAGGTATTGGACGATTCGATGGTGAGTTCAACCCCCTGAATCCACGGAAGGTAGGACTGAAGCATACCTATATAATGGGTGATTCTTTCCAGAAACTCCCCCTTCCTGTCTCCTTCCAGAGAGAAATGGATTTTCGGTTGTTTTCTCTTACCATCATAGTGGTATGCCACCAATGTTCGTGTTACCGATTCTTTCAGAGTGAAGCTCAATGAGGGATTCATGGGTAGCTGCTGACCGTGTTTACCCCAGTATTTCACCAGGGCAATATTCGATGGGCACTCCCAACCCGTTTTTCCCGACCTTTCGGCGAAAGGAAGCTTGGAATCGGCTCCATTTTGTAAAGAATCCGAAGAATGCAACATGGTATTTCAGTTTATAGACACAATATCCTGATAGGCAAACCATTGGTTCAATC
This sequence comes from Bacteroidota bacterium, assembly GCA_003252385.1. Classification (GTDB taxonomy): domain Bacteria; phylum Bacteroidota; class Bacteroidia; order Bacteroidales; family UBA10428; genus UBA10428. Next base: position 48,301 of record QKEH01000009.1, read on the forward strand.
CCTTCCGACGCAAATAATCTTCTACCTGAGCCCGATTGCCCCGATGGGTGCATACTACAAAATCGCCTCCCCAGGCTCCTAACGATTTCACCACATAGGGATAGTCGTGAAAAAGCCCTTCGGCTACCGGCACGGCACGAATATGTCGGGCAATTAAGCTTTCGTGCTCTCGTAGGAGTTTTTCAAAATCTTCCAACTGACTCACCTGACATAAGGCATTGGTTATTTGCGAGATTCGGCTGGTTAGCATTGGATCCTCTTCAATCTGGTGGCTATAAGCAGCCACTTCGGAAGCAGAGGTCTGTTTGTTTCCCAAATAGACAAACAGTAACTGATTGTGAAATTCGGGATTAAACGAAGTTTCCAGGCAGGTGGGCTGCTTGTTACTTAAACCATACACAAAGGGTCGATCTCGCACCGCAGCAGCAATATCGTAACCGGATCCACCGGTAATTTCAGCATTCAAGCTATAGGGGTCTGCTCCAACCCAGGCAGCTAAATTACGGAGTAAGGTAGAGCTTGATCCCCAACCCCAGTTTCTGTCGAACTCCAGGTTGGTTCTGATGCGCCAAGAGAATGAACCTGAAAAGAAATCGGGCCTATACCGGTTCAACGCTTGCAGGATACGACTCAATGGTTTTGCCAGGAGAACTGCACTGGTACTAGCGCAGGTAAAATCGGGCAGATGGTAGGTGGCGGTAAACCAAATTCCATTGCGCTCCCGGGCTTCCCATTCGAGTTTTGGGTGGCAGGTGGTGCGAATTTCTTCCACCGTCATCGACTGTCCGTACTGCAAAGGAAGAACAAGCGCCAGGGCTCCCCGAAGAACGGCATATTCGCCGCTGAGCAATAATTTACCCTTCGCGTAAAAATGGTGTATCCTGTTTATCATGACGTAACTGCTGCAGGTATTCTTTAACTGCTACAGAAGAAACTGTTTTCTTGCGGAAATGTTCTTTTATTTGAGCTCGCTCGCGTATATTGGCACCCAACTGAGTGGCTATGTTGGAAAGATGAAGTTGCATGTGCCCGGACTGAATGCCCGAGGTCACCAAGGCTTTAACCGCGCTGTAGTTATTTGCCAGGCCCACTGCGGCAGCAATCTGCATGAGTTCAACCGCGCTGGGGTTTCCTAACAGTTTCCCGGCGTGCCGGGCCATGGGATGCACTGTGGTGGCTCCTCCTACTGTTCCAATAGCCAAAGGCAGCTCCAATGAAAAAGTAAATATCCCTTGGTGCAGGGTGGCAACCGACAGGCTCCGATACGATCCGTCAGCCGATGCCCAAGCATGCGCATTGGCTTCCACCGCCCGAAAATCGTTACCTGTGGCCAGCACCACAGCATCCACTCCATTCATGATACCCTTATTGTGCGTTACTGCCCGAAACGGATCGCCTTGTGCAATGGCAACAGCTTTGGTAAAGCGAGAAAGAAAGGTCTCACTGTCCATATTCGGTGCCATATCCCGGAGTTCATTCACAGGAGCCGCCACCTTACAAAGCACCCGGCAATCCGGTGTATAATTGGAGAGGATGCACATGAGCACCTCCACACGCCTCCAGGATTCGGGCCAGGTTCCATTCCCTGCCAGGGATTGCGTCCATACCCCTGCCAGACTTTCCAGTACCGTATTGATAAAATTGGCGCCCATGGAATCGGCCGTATCAAATTGAACCTGAAGCTGGTAGTAATTGGGAAGAATATGAGGCAGGCGAACCACCTGCAGCCCCTTTATACCCCCTCCCCGTTTGTCCATGGAGGTGGTAAGTGGTTTGAGCTGAACCAGCATCTCAGATTGAACCTGCCCGAAAAATTCCTGAAGCTTTTCTTCATTGCCCTCCCAGAGAAAATGCACCTGCCCGGTTTTTGTGGTGCCCTGTACCCGGCAGGTAAAACCTCCGTGCCTATCCCAGAATTTTGCGGCAGCGGCGGCGGCGGCCACCACCGAACTTTCTTCCGTTACCATGGGAACATGATACCGCATGCCATTGATCCGGAAATTGGGTGCCACGCTGAAAGGTAAATGATAATTACCCACCATATTCTCCGACAACTCCTCATAAACCTGCTGATAGTTTTCGTTTGTCGCTCTGTGGGAATCCAAATCATCGACCCAATTCCCGCTGTTGGGCATTATTGAAGCCAGCAGTTGAATCCGCTCCAGACGATCCCGGCTTGAAAAACCTTCAATTCGTTCCATCCTCTAAGCTGTTTTAACCGGGTTTTATCCGTAAAAAAGCCTGTGCCATACGCAGCGCCTTAACCTGACTTTCCACATAGGCATGCAATGCCTCGTAACTTTGACGGGCATATCGTAAAAAATTGGATGCCTGTCCGTAGACTGCAGGCAGTGGCGACTTTTCGAGCAGGTAATACCCGTCCAGAAAATTGCGTATGCCGCCCGATAGAATAAGCTGCTTACACTCCATAACTCCCCCTTCCTGCCGGATCTCCAGTATGGCATCCAGCATGCTTTCGGTATCTTCGCCAATATTTTCAAAAGCCCGTAGCGCATCTTTTGAGGCGTCATCTTGCCGCAATACTTCCAACCGGGAAAAATTGGTGCCACCATACCCCGAAGTTTCTATAGCTTCCAGGGGCAAAGCCAGCAAGGCTCTGAGACTATCTTTACCCATTCCCTGCCCCACCTCTTTAACAATTACCTTATAGGGACACTGTTCCAGAAAGCGGTTTAGGGTAGTAAGTGGAGGCTCGGTCAAACGATCGCCTTCGGCCTGCACCCATTCCTGCAAGGGATTTACATGAACAATCAGCCCATCGGTGCGCAGACGTTTAACCACATCGTGCAGCCGGTTGATTTTTCCTCCGGCAAGAAGTTGTTCCAGCTGGCTGATACCAATATTGGCATAAAAAGCGGCATCATCGCCCAGTGTATCGCGCAGGTCGAAATCCTTAAAATGTCCCTCTTCCTCGAGTAAAATTCTGCATGAACCCAAACCCATTCCCATTCCAAAATCGCGGCATATCCGGGCCAGGTTATGATTGATTTTTCCCGCCATCTGAGTGCCTCCGGTCATGCTCGAAACCCACAGGGGTACTTTAAACGGTTTCCCCAAAAAAGTGAATTCATGAAACAGTTCCAACGGATGGGCACTGAGCATGGGTTCGTATCTAAACCTCGGGTCGGCAAGTTCTTTGTTGGTTTGCGACTGAAAAGCCAACTCAATATGACTCTGTTTTCGATCGTGCATACGTGCTATTTCTTTAGGCCGATGTGCCGGGAAATCACCACCCGAAGAATTTCGGAGGTACCTTCACCGATTTGCAGGATTCTCTGGTCGCGATAAAACCGTTCAATTTCAGAGTTTTTAAACAAACCATAGGCTCCATGCACCTGAAGCGCCTCATCGGCCACTTCCCGGGCAATCTCGGAACAATACAATTTGGCCATAGCTGCTTCCTTACTAAAAGGCAAGCCGGTATCCTTACGCCAACAGGTGGTATACAGAAAGTTCCGTGCCAGTTCAATTTTGGTGGCCATGTCGGCTAATTTAAACGATATTGCCTGAAAATGTGCTATGGGCCGGCCAAATTGCTTTCTTTCCTGTGCATATGCCATGGCCAGTTCGTAAGCACCCTGAGCCAACCCCAGTCCCATGGCTGCAATCGACAGGCGTCCCGAATCCAGTGTTTCCAGCATAATTCGTGCTCCTTCGCCGGGTTTACCCAGCATATTTTTACGTGGTACCACACAGTTACTAAAAAACAACTTTCCGGTATCGGCAGCCCGCCACATCATTTTATTATCAATTCGTTCGCAACGATATCCGGGTGTGTCGCGCGGTACCATAATCACCGATAACTCTTTCTTGCCTTCCTTTTGGCCCGTTACCACCTGTATGGTAGCTCCTGCCGAAATATCGGATGCGGAGTTGGTAATAAACATCTTGGATCCGTTTATATGCCACAAACCATGTTCCAGCCGGGCTTCCGATTGTGTGCCTAAGGCATCGGAACCAGCATGTTGTTCCGTAAGCCCAAAGGCCCAAAGCTTTTCTCCGGTACACAGTTGGGGTAACCACTGCCGCTTCAGCTCGGGATGCGCAAAATGGTAAATTGGTGCCAGTCCCAGTGAATTATGCGATGCCACGGTGGCTGCCTGCGAACCATCGATACGGGCTAATTCCTCCACCGCTATGATATAGGACAGGGTATCGCGGTTTTGTCCGCCGTATTCCAAAGGAAGAGTGATGCCGAATAAACCCAGTTCCCCCATTCGTTGCGTCAACTGGTACGAGAACGTTCCGGATTCGTCCAGCAGGGCAGCTTGTGGTTTTATTTCCTGTTCGGCAAATAAACGAACCTGATTGCGCAAAGCCTGATGTTCGGCTGTAAGTGTCGGGTATGAAATCATATATTTTCCAATTGGTAACTGATCAACAAGGGCAAGCCGGTTTTGTTTAGCCCTGGCGACTATGTTCCGGTGTCTTGCAGTACGATGCCGTACCACGAGGTGTTATGGACTCACCGGCAGGCTTCATGCCAATACCTCAATGGATAAAAAGTTCGGTTTATGCTCAGCCCTGTTCATCGGCTACCTGTGCTAAACGCAACAAAGGTTGTCCTTCGCGTACCAAACCACCTTCTACATAAAGAACATCCTGAACCACGGCATTAAAGGGAATGCGTACCTCGTTTTCCATTTTCATGGATTCAATCACCAGCATACGATCCCCCTGATGCACCTTCTGGCCGGTGGTAACGTAAACTTTCACCAGTTTGCCGCTTATCGGAGCCTGAAGGATGTCCGAAAAAATGCTTTCGGTCTGAGTTTGATTTAATTGGGATCGCTTTGTCAGGGGCCTACGGGTGGTAAATTGCATCCTGTTAATGCCCTGTCCAATTTCAATACCATCCTCCTCGCCCCACGAATAATCCAATTGCCTCCAAATCCCTTGCATACAAACCATAAGTTTGCCACGGCCATGCATGGTTACCTCCATGTTATAGATCTTGTTGGCATGGTAAACGGATAACGTACGACCATCGACATGGTCAATCTCCACCGACTGTTCTTCCCCATTGAGCCAAAAGGTGAGGTTTCGCTGCAGTTTCCAAGCACCCAACTGACGTATTGCCGGGGGAAGTGACAGCGTTTGGCGGTTCCAATGCAAATAAAGTGCAACCAGGCCCAAATGCAGTTTCTCTTCGAGAGTTGGAGTTAACGGAACCGTCAACTCTTTTAAATTCTGGTCGATAAACGAAGTGTTTATCCGATTGTCCAGAAAAGCCCGTGAATGAAGCACATTCCAAAGAAACACCTGATTATGTTTCAGACCCTGTATGGATATTTTTTCCAATGCTTCCCTCATCCGCATGAGGGTTTCCTCCCGATTAGAGCCATGCACAATTACTTTGGCAAGCAACGGATCAAAGGCTGCCCCTACCTCTATTCCCGGCTGCAAATCGTACTCGACACGTACCGAGTGCAGCGGAAAGGACAGTTGGGTAATGGTTGCAACCGATGGACGGAAATCGCGTTGTGGGTCTTCGGCATACAGTCGTACTTCCATGGCATGCCCCTTTAGGGATGCCCTTTTCAAGTCGCTGCTCAGGGGGTGTCCCGCAGCCAGACGAATTTGCTCCTGCACCAGGTCGATACCGGTAACCATTTCGGTAACAGGGTGTTCTACCTGAATACGAGTATTCATCTCGAGAAAAAAATGGTTGCCATTGGAATCCACTAAAAACTCAACCGTACCCACATTGCGATAGCCTATTGCCCGAACCAGTTGCAGGGCATCGTGGTACAATTTTTCGCGAATAGCTGAAGTCAGTGATACTGCAGGTGCTTCTTCCAGTACTTTTTGGTACCGGCGCTGCAGACTGCATTCACGCTCAAACAAATGGGCTGCATGGCCATACTGGTCGGCCAGCACTTGTATTTCGATGTGGCGGCAACCATGCATCTGCTTTTCCACAAACACCTGATTATTGCCAAAGTAAGCAAGCGATTCGCGAGCGGTATGCTCCACCGCTTCCAAAAGTTCGCTTCGGTTACCGGCTACCCGCATGGCCTTTCCTCCACCACCCAGGGCAGGTTTAACCAAACAGGGAAACAGGGTGTCGTCCATGGAATCCATTATCTGTTCTGGCGAGCCATGCACCCCTGGAATAATGGGTATCCCAATTCGAAAGGCTACTTCCCGGGCAGCTGTTTTATCGCCCATCAGGCGTATATTTTCATCCGACGGGCCAATGAAGAGCAGGCCCCGCTCAACACAACGCCGGGCAAAGTCGGAATTTTCCGCTAAAAACCCATAGCCCGGATGAACTGCATCGCAACCGGAAGCACAGGCAATATCCAGCAACTTTTCACCATTCAAAAAGGTCGAACTCAGCGGACCCGTACCCAGCGAAACCGCCTCATCAGCCTCATGAACATAGAGCAGGTCTTTTTCCGATTCGTTGTAAACCACTACCGAAGAAATTTCCATACGCTTCAGGGTTCGCAGAATGCGCCGTGCCATTTCCGACCGGTTTGCAATGAGTACCTTTCGAATGGTTTTTAGCTCCATTGTGGTTTCCTCCTTTCCAGGAAGGCCTGCAGGCCTTCCTGAGCTTCGTCCGATATGCGGCTGGCTGCAATAACTCGGGCAGTCAGTTCTTTCAAATCGGGGTTCACGTCCGGTGCGTTAAGTTGCCCCATCAGTTGTTTAATTCCTTTTTGTGCATGGGCCCCACCTTGCACAATCGCATCTTTTAAACGATCGAATGCCGCATCCATATTTTGCGGTTGAATCCTTTCATCGACCAAACCCAGTGCAAGTGCTTCCTCCGCAGAAAATGAATTCCCCAGTAACATCAGCTGTTTGGCCTTGCCTGCACCAATACGATGTATAACATAGGGTGCAATGGTAGCCGGAATAAGCCCCAGTTTGACCTCGCCAAATGCAAAGTGAGCAAGGTTGGAGGCCAACACAAAATCACAAACCGCAATCAATCCAATAGCACCGCCATAACAAGCTCCTTGTATGGTAGCCACCACTACTTTGGAACACTTATTCACGGCCTCAAACAAATCGGCCAGCAACCGGCATTCGGCCAGATTCTCTTCTTCAACCAAGTCTTTTGACGCTAACATCCAGTGAATATCTGCCCCTGCCGAAAAGGTATCGCCTGCCGATTGAATCCGGACTACACGCACATGATCCATCGAATTTATAGTATTGAAAGCCTTTAACAGCTCATGAATCATTGCGGAGTTAAGTGCATTTCTTTTCTCGGGCCGGTTTAAGATAATTAGGGCCACTTGCTGACGAACGACCACCTGAATGCAGGGGTCTGATTTTGTAGCTTCCATTTACATGCGATAAATTCCGGCACGAGGTTCCGGAATGGTTTTATTCAAAGAGGTTTCGATGGCCATGGCCAGCACCTTTCGGGTATCGGCCGGATCGATGATCCCATCATCCCAGAGTTCCGATGAGGCAAAATACGCCGAACTTTCCAACTCGTATTTCTTAAGCACAGGTTCCTTCAGGTTGTTCATTTCCTGATTAGTGAGTTCTTTACCCTCCTTTTGCAACTGCTCCTGCTTAACCACTGCCAGGACTGTGGCTGCTTGCTCTCCCCCCATAACCGCCACCCTTGCATTGGGGTACATGAACATAAAATTCGGGTCGAAGGCCCTTCCTGACATGGCATAATTGCCAGCGCCATACGAGCCCCCATACACCAGGGTAAACCGGGGCACTACGGCATTGGCAACAGCATGCACCATTTTGGCACCATCGCGTGCAATACCGCCGTGTTCGTATTTCTTGCCCACCATAAATCCACTTACATTTTGCAGGAACAGCAGGGGTATTTTCCGGAAATTACATAGCTCGATAAAGTGGGTAGCCTTCAACGCCGACTCGGAATACAGAATGCCGTTATTGGCAATAATTCCAACCGGATATCCCATAATATGGGCAAATCCGGTGAGCAGTGTTTGGGCATATTTTTTTTTGAATTCGTGCCACTCGCTACGATCCACCAGTCGGGCAATCACCTCGTAAGCATCCACCGCTTCGCGCGGCGACTGCCCTAAAATTCCATAGAGTTCTTCAATGGGGTACAGCGGATCGGCAGGTACCTCGGTATTTAAAACCTGTTTTTCCGGCTTAGGGAGCGTTGCCACAATGGATCGCCCCAATTGCAAGGCATGTTCCTCGTCGCGTGCCAGGTGATCGGCTACCCCCGATACCGAGGTGTGCACCTCTCCCCCTCCCAGTTCTTCTGCGGATATCTTTTCGCCAGTGGCTGCCTGAACCAGTGGCGGACCACCTAAAAATATTGTTCCCTGCTCCCGGATAATGACTGTTTCATCACTCATGGCCGGAATGTAGGCTCCACCTGCCGTGCAGGATCCCATCACAATCGCTATCTGAGGAATGCCCTGTGCCGACATACGCGCCATATTAAAAAATATACGGCCAAAATCATCCCGGTCGGCAAATACCTTCGACTGTTCCCGCAAGAAAATACCTCCTGAATCAACCAGATAAATGCAGGGTAAATTATTCTGCATCGCAATTTCCTGTGCCCGCAGGTGCTTCTTAATGGTTTCGGCTACATAGGTACCTCCCTTAACTAAAGAATCGTTCGCTATCACCACAACTTCCCTTCCATGGATGTAACCCACACCGGTAACGATTCCAGCGTTGGGAAATTGCCCATGGTATTTCCCATAGGCCGCAAAAACCGACCATTCAAGAAATGGTGTGCCCACATCCAACAATCGGTCAATACGTTCCCGAACCGGTAAGCGCCCCCGGGAGAGATGACGTTCCAGCAAATGCGATTCCCGAACACTTTGCTCGCTAAGTTTTCTTCGAAAATCGGCTATCAGTTCCCGGTACGATGCCGTACGTTGCAGAAATTCGGGATCCTTAACCAGAAGCCGTGTAACCAGTGATTCCAAATTGTATAATTCCTTAATACGTTTTAGCCACTTTAACACCGTACATTTACAGATTGTTTACTGGTTACCGATAAGTACAACCCTGCCATTCCGTCCGCTGATAAACATAACGTGACCTATATCTAAAGCAAATTTTGTCACACTGACAGCGACATTCATTCATTTATTACTAATTTTAATGAAACTTCACTGCCCATTTACCGTTTCACAGAAAAATTCTTACTATGAACTCAGCTGTCGCCCGCAAACGCAACCAACGCAGATACAATGTTCCGGTTATCGGACATTTTGCCAACCGGAGCATCCGTTTTAATTCCATTATCGAAGCCGAAGACCATACCGGAATTTCCTACACGCTGATTTTTGAAGCATGCGTCGGAAAAATTTACAAAGCCCGAAATGTATATTGGGAATTTGCCAATGGCACCCACTTTCTGAAATACAAGGCCCATTATATCAAACAACAAGCTGCACTGGCCGAGTCCGGAGGTCACGGACATGGCGGACACGGGCACGGAGGACATGGGCATTCTGATAAACAGGCTGCACTGGAACCACACCAACACGATTCGCACAAGAAACATTAACCACCTGCCTCTACCTGAAAACCCAACTGCTCCAGCTTTACAACATCCTCCTGGCAAGCATTTTTCAATTGTACGGTGTACGCCAAAAATTCCCTCCTTACCCGATAGCTACCCCGAATTCTTTCAAAATCGGAAGGCGCCCGCCTGAGAAGTGCATCATCTTCGGAAATGGGATAGCATTTTAACACCAGTTCACACACTACCTGCTGAAAAGTTTTGTTCCCGGTATTGCATATCAATTGGTGGGTAATCGGAACCGGTAACACCGGAATCCAGTCCTCCAGGTTCAATCCCATATAAAGACCTGCTTCCTTTACCACCATGCGTGTGGCATTGGCTTTCCCATCGGAAGAATAACCAGCAATATGCGGAGTGGCCAGCGCCGATCGGCTCAGTAATTCCAGGTCAATATCGGGTTCGTTTTCCCACACATCCAGTATGGCTTGGTTGCGGTCATTCCCATCCAGAAATTGCTTCAGAGCAAGTGAGTCAATTACTTCGCCTCGGGATGTATTAATCACCAAGGCACCCGAATTTACCTTACTAAAAAACTGCGCATCGGCCAGGTGAAAGGTCGCATCGCTTCCCTCCCTGGTCAGGGGAACATGAAAGGACAGTATGTCGGCTTCCTGAAGTACCTGTTGCAACGAACAAAAAATCCTTTCTCCTTCCCTGCGAACCCGGGGAGGGTCGTTGAGCAAGACCCGCATACCCAAAATTCCTGCAAGATGAGCCACCTTTCTTCCTACATTTCCTACCCCAATAATTCCAAGAACCCGCGTGGAAAGATCGACCCGGTGGTGTTCGGCCCAATGAAGCAAGGCACTGGCCACATACTGCATAACCGAACCCGAATTGCAGCCCGGAGCATTCTTCCAAAATATTCCGGCACCTTGGCAATAATTGGTGTCGATATGATCGGTTCCTATGGTGGCACTAAGTATGAGCTTTACGCTGCTCCCTTCCAGTAAGTCGCGGTTGCAAAGAGTGCGTGTCCGAACAATGAGGATGTCGCAAAAACGAACATCGGCAGGGGTTATGTCGCTGCCGGGAAGATAGACTACATGGGCATACTCTTCCAACACTCCCTGTATAAATGGAATCTTATCGTCTATAACTATTCGGTATCGCATGGGTTAATATTTGGCATCAAGATACGGTATAAATATGGGTTTACGAAGGCACATTGAAACCCTGAACAGAACGGTTCCTGTATCTGAAAAAAACACACATTATTTCGCATAAAACCAATTTTTGCATACACTTTAGCGTTCCACTTGCGTTATTAACAAATCGCAAACAATATTCACAATTTATCGTAGAATTCAATATTTAATTGTTACTTTGATTTATAGTATTACCACAGCCCGCACGCAATGACCTTTCAAATGTATTGCCTACCAGCTATTTACACAGCCGGAATTTCCCTGATTTCGGGTATTTCCCTTGTTCTCTCCGGCAGTATCCTTCCCATTCTTCTTTACTTCGGTTTCAGGTTCTTCTTCCGTAAAAACGCCAATCCGGTTAAAGCTGCCGCATCCAGCATATTCGACGAAAACGACCAATTAAATACCCTATTCAATAACTTGCCCAATGGGGTATATATTAAAGATAATGCCTCACGTTATATTTTGTGTAACGAGCGCTTTTCTGCTTCCCTAAAAACCGATCGCCCCGATAAATTATATGGCAAAACGGATTTGGATCTTTACCCTGGAAACGACGGTGCCAAATATATGGAAGAAGATCAGGAAATCATTACCGGGCAGAAAGAGATCATTGACCGGGTGCAGGAATCCATTAAACACGGAAAGAAATACTTCTCGCATACCGTTAAAATACCCATCCGTAATAAGCAAGGCTCCATCATTGGTCTGATGGGTACCTGTTCGGATATTACCGCCCAAAAAACAGCCACCCTGCTACTGGAAGAACAAAATGTAGCGCTGGAAAAAGAGCGAGGCCTGTTCAGGGCGCTAATGGATAACATGCCCGACACCATCTATATTAAAGACAGCGAAGGTCGTTTTCTGGATGGCAATCCGGCTCTCATTGATGTTACCAAGGCAGGAAACCGGAAGAATTTATTGGGCAAAACCGATTTCGATTTCTTCCCCAAAGAAGTGGCTGAGATCTATTTTAACGACGACCAAACCTGTTTGCAAACCGGTCAAGCTGTGTATAACAACGAACAGGTTAGCTTTGATGCCAAAGGTAATATTCGCATTAAATCTACCATCAAGGTTCCTTTCAGGGATGCGGAAGGCAACATTCTGGGGTTGGTGGGAATAGGCCGCGATATCACCAAACAAAAAGAAATAGAAGACAAACTCCTGGAACAGGCACAAAGCCTGCAAGAGACCAATGTATTGTTGGAAGAACGGCAGGAAGAAATCAATCAGCAATCGGACGAACTGAGTGCCCAGAACCGGATCCTGGAGGAAGATAAAAGGCTGTTGCGCACACTGATTGACAGCTTACCTGATCTTATTTACATTAAGGACAGAAATTCCCGTTTCATTACTGTCAATAAGAAAATGATGTCGATTTTTAAAACCGACAACCTGGATCGTATCATTGGGAAAACGGATAGCGATTTTTACCCGAGTGAATATGTTAAAGGAATGATGGAAGACGACCTGAATGTTCTGAAAACGGGAAAGATTATAATGGATAAAGAGGAACCCGGTATCGATGAGGAAGGTAATTTCATTCAACTGCTCACCACCAAGGTTCCCCTGCGCGACCCTGAAGGTGAGATTGTTGGAATTATTGGCATTGCCCGCGATATTACGGTGCTCAAGGAGGCCGAATTGGCTCTTAAGGAACAAGCCGAGAGCATGAAAGAAATTAATGTACTCCTGGAAGAAAGGCAGGAAGAAATTCAACAACAATCCACTGAATTACGAAGCCAGAATATCATTCTCGAAAACGAACGTAACCTGTTACGCGCCCTAATTGACACCCTCCCCGACTTTATTTACATTAAGGATACCGAAAGCCGGTTTATCACCGCTAATAAGAAACTCATCGAATTGTTTAAGGTGCCTTCACCGGAATTTCTGGAAGGTAAAATCGATTTCGACTTCTTCCCCAAGGACATTGCCCAATTGTACTACGATGATGAGCAGCAGATCTTTAAAACCAATCAGCCGATCATCAGCAAGGAAGAAGTGGGAATGGATGTACAAGGTAACGAACTGGTAGTATCCACCACCAAGGTGCCTTTTTACGACGCTAATGGCCATATTGCCGGCTTGGTAGGTATTGGGCGCGATGTGACCAAAATGCGCCAGTATTCCACGCGTTTGGAACAACAGGCGGTAGAGCTTCAAAAAAACAACGCGCTGCTAACCGAAAAACAGGAAGAAATTCAAAAACAAAGTGAATACCTCAACGAGCACAACCAGATTCTGGATCGGGAAAGGAAACTGTTACGCACGCTCATCGACAATATGCCCGATTACATTTATGTTAAAGATAGCGAGAGCCGTTTCCAACTGCTGAATAAGAAGCTGCTTGAATTGATTGGATTCACCAGTTACAATGATGTGATCGGAAAAACAGATTTCGATTTCGAACAGTTTAAAGGAGTCGCCCAGTTGTATTTCGACGATGAACAGCGGATTATTAAAAGCCGCAAGGCCATCATCAATAAGGAAGAAATAGGTTTTGACGAGAACAAACGTCAACGGGTGATTTCAACCACCAAGGTACCCTATTTCGATGAGAGCAACCATGTGATTGGGATTGTAGGCATAGGACGGGATATTACCAAGCAAAAAAATGCCGAAAAACAACTTCGTGAGCAGGCTCAAAACCTTCAGGAAGTGAATATAATTCTGGAAGAACGCCAGGAAAAAATCCAGCATCAGTCGGAAGAAATATCAAAACAATCTAAAATCCTCCAACGAGCCAATCACGAACTGGAACAACTCAACGCAACCAAGAACAAGTTCTTTTCCATCATTGCACACGATTTAAAAAATCCGTTCCAGGCCATATTCGGCTTCTCGGAGTTGCTTCTCCGAAATTTCAGCGACTTTGAGGATGCCCAGAAAATGGAACTTCTGGGGATGATTAAAACCTCCTCGGAAAGTGCCTTCGACTTACTGGAAAACCTACTCCAATGGGCTCGTACACAAACCGACCGGATTAAATACAATCCCATTAAACTGGATTTATCCGAACTGATACAACAAAACATTGAGGTGAGCCGCGGTAGTGCCGAGAACAAACATATTACACTGGTTGCTGAGATTCGATGCAATCAGGCCGCTTATGCCGACAAAAACATGGTCAACCTGATCATTCGGAACCTGATCAGCAATGCAATAAAATTTACAGACAACCAGGGGGTTATTACCATTCAGTGTGCCGATGCGGGGAATACTATGCTGGCGATATCCATAGCCGATACAGGTATAGGCATATCGGATGATAACATTGCCAAGCTCTTCCGCATTGATGAATACTTTTCCACATCAGGTACTGCCGGAGAAGGAGGCACCGGCCTGGGACTTATTATTTGCAAAGAATTTGTAGAAAAAAACAAAGGAGCCATCTCCATTAACAGCGAACCCGGTGTAGGCACCACGTTTACATTCACCCTTCCAAAATTCCGAGATTAAGGGGTTCTGGTAAAAACAGCAGCCCTTCTATCTCAAGATTACTGTCAAAGTTCATAATCGCTGGAAATGTATAGGTTAACGGGTTCAAACCACCTCAGGTTTATATTCCATGGCACTACTAGCCGATGGCGTCCGGAACGTAACCTCCGCCTCAGAAACCAGCCCCTCCCCTGAAGCAGTATGCAATGGTGCTGGCATAAAGGGAAGGGTAAAATAGAATGCGGTTCCCTTGCGGGTGTTGGATTGGTACCACATTTTACCTCCCATATACTCCACCAATTGCTGTGAAATCGTTAAGCCCAACCCCATACCTTCATTAGAAGAACGGCCGGCTTCCTCCTTACCGAATGCAGCATATACCACATTCTCCCGCCCCTGCAGATCTCCGGCACCAGTGTCTTTGACAAAAAAGAGCATATTTGTACGTTCCAGGGTATAACCAAATACAATTTCTCCACTTGAGGTATTCTGGGCTGCATTGAAGAGCAAATTAGAAATAACCTGCTGCATCCGATTACGATCGCCAAAAACAGTAAGTCCTCGCAGCTCAGGATCAACGGCAAGTCGTAAATCAACCGACTTGTCGTGAATATGTTGATGCAACGAAAAATACGAAAACACCTCGGTTAAAACTGAATACGGTTGTAATGGGCAGTTTTCAAACGAAATATCACCTTCCTGAATAAACGCAGCTTCTACCAAATGATCAATTTTGGCCAGAAAACGATTACAGCTTTCCTGCAGATACCTGGTGTACACATCATTTTTAGAAGACTGCGTCTGATGTTTTTTTATCAATTCGGAAAACCCCATTATAGCATTTAAAGGGGTTCGTATTTCGTGGTACAAGTTTTTCAGGAAACCGGATTTAACGCGTTCCATATAACCCTTGCTTTGAGCAAGTTCATTTTCCAATTCTAGTATCCGTTGTTGTAAAGCCGTTAAATTGCCCCTGGAGCTCCATGGCAACTTAATCTCTGAAAATGGCTTTTTAATCCACTGTTTACAGGCAATCCAGCTCATACTCATCCTTTCATTCTTTATTTCCGGCAGAATGACATTCCCTGCCACCACCACTTGTTACTCTATTTTTCGAAGTATTCTTCTTGCATCGTCCGAGTAGTAGCCCTTGCGCTTTTCGATCTGTTCAAACGTCCGAAGAGCTTTGGATCGATCGGTTTTTAAATAGCATAAGCCCAGATACCATTCTGCCGATTCGACAAAGGCATTCGTTTGATCCTGAATGATCAGGGCAAACTGACCATTTGCCCGATCGAATTGTTCCAGTTCCATGTAGGATATTCCCTCGTATAACTTGATTCCCACACGAGTTGAATCTTTCTGAAACAATTCCTCAAAAATTGGAATGGCATCAGCATATTGCCGGTTCTTATAAAGCTGCATGGCCGACTGCATTAATGCATCCAGCGGTTCACTGGCGGTGCGATAGGACATATTCATCTCTGCAGGGACATAAAAACGGGTATATATATCGGTACCCGAATGCCCTGGTGTTAACAAACGTATTCCACCATAGGCCACAATGGCAACGGAGGCGGCAATACCTGTAATTCGTATAATCAGTGAGCGTTTTAGTGCTTCCGACCGTTTTTTTCTTAGGGGGGCATACAGTTTGGCATATATAGCGTTTAACTGTTCCTCCAACATCAATTCTCCGGTATCTGTCTTAAACAATTCAGCAATACGTTGCTGATGATGCAGTTCTTCCCGCAACGCCCTGTCGTATTGTAACCGTTCTATGAAGGCTTCCTTCTCGGTAGTACTCAGCCTATCGTCCAAATATTTGTCCACAAGTAGTGAGATGTTCACTTCAGTCTTCATTCCTTACTATTTAGTCATTCGATTTATATTGTTGCATACACCCGATGGCGAGCCACGCAACAACATACAAAATTAAAAAGAAAAGGAGCCAATAAATTCCAGAATTGGATATAGAGAAGTTTTGTGCCGTTAAACCATTTATTGGCCGGGAATCCTTTTCTTTTATAGCTGCAATTTTGTAGGTTTTTCACCCAATTTATATTTTAAAATCACCTTCTGGTGAGTGTCAACCCGTATAAGTACCAAATTCTCCAGCGGGGACATCCACCTGTTCTCAATACTTTCAGAAAAAGAAAAGGAGGCAGAATAACACCCGGGCGGGTGGAAGGGTTGTGCCGTAATAACCCAAATTCTGCCTGTAGACCTTTTCTCAATTCTTTAACAAACCATGGTCTAAAATTCCCACCCTGCCTCCTCCTATAACACTTTTTAGCGTAGCCGGAGTGACTTTCTTACCTTCTTTACCTGTCTGAATTAGGGTACAAAGTTTTTGCTTTTTCATGACGATGGTTATTTTTGTTATGTCTATAGTTCCCCATACTTAAAAAATGTCACCGCTTGATTCCAACTTTTTTTGAAAAACAGGGTAAGCAGTATTCAATGCTCTAAATCATAAACATTCTAACTGCTTTGACCACCTCCCCCATAGCTTCATGAAACAACTGTTAATCCTGTTTTTTATCTGCTTAACGTTTCAACTTGCTTCCGGCGCGCCAAGCACCATACAGGCCGATTCAATTAGTCAAATGCTTAAACGGGCTGAGATATCATTAGCTCAAGGCGATTACGAAAAAGCCGAAAAGTACACATCCCATTCCCATACCCTGCGTTTGCGAAACTACCCGCAATTTTCATCCGAAATGGTCTATAGTTACATAAATCTGGCTCGTATCAAACTTTATTTTTGGGATTATGATTCGTCGCTGTTCTATCTGCAAAAGGCCGATCAGGTGGCAAAAGGGCTTCCTTCCGATAACCCCGAAGTGGATGGGATGCTATTGTATCAATATGCGGTCTATTTTCGAAAGAAGGGCGACTTTGCCCGAGCCTCAGATTATCAACAACAGGCACACTTAATTTTTAACCGACACCCAGATATAAACTCAGATATTCTTCCAGAGATTTACTCACAAATGGCCTATTGCGAGTACGCTTTAGGAAACATTAAGAAAGCCGAGTGGTATTACCAAAAATGCTACTCTTATAACCATAGAACTCAACGTAAAGACACGCTGACTTTTCTGAACTATTACCTGGGACTTGCCAATATTTATAGCTGGCAGGGGGACTATACCAAATGCATCACTGCCGAACAACAGGCCTTGGATTTGTTACTGGCCGATTCGGCAAATAACGCCTTCTACATTGGCCTGGTTAGAAATAACCTGGGCTGCGATTATACACAAATGGGCGATACCTTGCAGGCCTACCGCCAACTGCAATGGGCCCGACATTCCTTTAATTCACTAAGGGTTGAAGGATCGTACTATGGTATCTTACTTGAAAGTATTGCCGAATTGTATTGCCAAATGGGACGGTATCCACCTGCTCTGGAGTATATTGAAGCCGGTCTAAAGTGCTTAATGCCCAAAAATCCACCTGATCGAGGACAACTATTCCCGGAGGCTAATGCCTTTGTCGACCGAACAACAGCCCTGCAACTATTACGTACAAAAGCCAAAATACTAATACAGTATTACCAAAAAGACCAAAACACCTCCACACTCGATCAGGCCATAGAGGTCAATCTGCTCTATATCCGCATACTTGAAGCTATGAAACAGGATTTCCAGAGTGTTGAAACGAAATTGGCAACCACCATGTACGAGGCAAACATTTACCCTGCCACCTTGCAGCTTATTTGGCAGGCCTACCAGAATAACCCCCGCCCCGAGCTGGTGGAAAAAGCCTTTTGGGTTTCGGACAAATCGAAGGCTTCCGTTTTGCTAGGGGCACTTACCGAGCTGGATGCCAAAACGTACTGCCACATTCCGGATACGTTGCTGGAGCGTGAAAGGGAACTCAAACGAAAGATTGCAGTTTACAAACTGGCTTTTAACAGGCCCAGAAAGGAATGTACTCAGGATCGAGCCCGGGCAGAAGAAATAAACACCGGGCTCTTTAAACTCCAGGTTGAATTGGACGGGTTGATCGCCGGGCTGGAAAAACAATACCCGGAATATTACCGGTTGAAATACGATGTTCGGACTGTAACTCCGGAAACAATTCAAAGCACCCTCGACCCACAAACAGCGCTTATCCAATACAGTATCAGCGACTCTGCCTTGTACACCTTTTGCATCACACGTCAATCGATCCGTTTGCTGCACCAATCCATTGATTCTACCCTGCACCGGCAGATCATCCAATATTGCCAACTCTTTCGTCATTTCGACTACAGCCGCCAAAACCGCGAAAGCTTCACGGAATTCTGTACTTTAAGTTCCAGCCTGTATAAGGTACTTATTGAACCGGTGCTTACTTCGATACCAGGTTATCATCTGATCGTTATCCCGGAAGGCAGCCTGGCTTATGTTCCTTTCGAAACCTTAATTTCCAGTGCCCCGGAATCGATGGTGAACTACTCCGAGCTGGATTACCTGATCAAGCAGCACCCGGTGAGTTATGCCTACTCATCAAGCACTTTATTTCAATCCGCAAAGCAGTCATGCAGGGCGGAACGTAGGCGGATTCTGGCCTTTGCACCGGGCTATGCATCGCCCATACCGATACCTGTCACCCAGGCAAATGCCGGAAATAGTCTCGAACCGATTCCGGGAACCACCCGTGAGATTGAAGGTATCAGCCAGCTGATGGCCACCGATGCCTGTTTCAATGAGACAGCCACCAAAAAGCGTTTTATGGCCAATGCCGGCAAGTATAGCATATTGCATCTGGCCATGCATACCCTGATTGACAATACCCACCCTTTGTACTCAAAACTAGTTTTTGAAACCGACTCCAGCGACCAGTATCACCAATGCATGCTTACCACCCAGGAAATTTTTGGAATGGATCTGCATGCCCAAATGGTAGTACTTAGCGCTTGTAGCAGCGGCGATGGGCCGATCGATAAGGGAGAAGGCATTATCAGTTTGGCAAGAGGTTTTGCCTTTGCCGGAGTACCCAGTCTTATTGTATCCATGTGGAAACTGGAAGACCGCACGGGAACCAACCTCATGCTTGATTTCTACCAGGAAATTAAAAAAGGCCGAAACAAGGCCGATGCCTTACGGTTAGCCAAACTCAACTACCTGAAACATGCAAAACCCGAGTATGCACACCCTTTTTTCTGGTCCTCAGTGCTGCTGATCGGTCAGGATACGGCCATTTCGACGAACTACACTCCTATGGTTCTGATCGTGAGTATCCTGGCTGTATTGGCACTGCTCATCCTATGGCGTTTTGGAAGAAGGAAATGGTTCAGATTTGTTCGGTTAAAGCGGGATAATGTGGATCGGTTTTGAGCGACCGGGTTAGCGTTTCCTTGCATTTGTACTTTTTGTTCCGTACAATTTTTTCGCTTTTGTAGCCCATCTCAAGGGCAATATCCTCGTAGGGGATATTGGAAAACAGCATGCGCAACATGCGCTGGCATTCCTTCGGCAAAAGCAGAAAATACTTACGATAGAGCCGCATGCGCAATTCGTTATCGATCTTTTCATCATCCATGCGAACACAACTTTCAAAAGGCTCAACCTGACGAATGGAACGCTCGTGTATGGAACGGCTTCGTTGCATTTTTAGCCATATTTTATTACAAATACCATAGAGATACCCCTCAAATGCCTGTTCGATGGTAAAATTCTTCCTGGCAGCTACCTGAAAAACAATGATTATAGCCTCCTGAAAAATATCCTTGGCATCTTCTTCCGATCCTCCCTTTTGCAGGATTACCTTACGAACGGGGGGAAACACCTTCTCGTAAAGGTAGGTAAGAATGTGATTTTCACGATTCCGCACCCCTTCAAGTATTTGTTCTGGCTCCAAAATAGTCACTTCTGAGATAAAAGATTTCACATTTTAGGATTGCCTAAGCCGGTTTAGCGAAATTTAATTTTAATATTTCAGAAAACAAAAAAAAGTAACCTTAAACACTTTTCCAGAACGCAGCCTTTGCGTATATTCAGTTATTGGCTGTAGCGATTTTCTAAGGTTTTCGTCGAAACACAAGTCGCACAACCACTACAAACAGTTACTTTTTTAGATGCCGGTTTTAAAAAACGAAATACACCGTAAACCATTCGTACCAAGGCTGCTGAAATAATGATATAGACAATCCAATCCTGAACCATACAACTTTTTTTAATTCATGAACAAACTACCCAGTTGAAATACCCCCATGGAAACCAAATAAGCCAAGGCTGTGGTATAAAAAATCATAAATACCGCCCACCACACGCTTCCCGATTCTTTTTTCACCGCAGCAAACACTGCAATACACGGAAAATAAATCAACACAAAAAGTAAAAACGAAAGAGTTGATAGAGGATTAAACACCCGGCTTCCTTCTAAGGTGCCGGAAGTATACGTATCCTCCTGTATTTTAACTGCCAGATGGTTATCCTGTTCCGTTTCTTCATCATCAATCTGATAGAGAACAGCAAGAGTGCTCACCACTATTTCCTTGGCAGCAATCCCGCTAATGAGACTTACTCCCATTTTCCAATCGAAGCCTAAAGGAGACAAGGCCGGTTGAATAAACTTACCCAGTCGGCCTAAGTAGGAATCATTCAGATGTGTACCAGGTTGCACTTTGGAACTTGTACTGAGCGGTACCGGCTTGCTGAGCAAAGCTGCCGCCTCTCTGCCTGAACCTTGCGTTGGCGAGGTTACGGTTCGTGGAAAATAGCCTAATGCCCACAGTAATACCGAGGCGATAAGTATAACTCCTCCCATCTTTTTAAGATACTGCGACCCTTTGTGCCACATATGGCGCACTACCGAACGCATGGTAGGCATCCTGTACGGAGGTAATTCCATAACAAAAGGAACACTTTCAGCCTTAAAAATGATTTTTTTAAACAGTAAAGCCACCCCAATAGCAATCAGAATACCAATAAAATACAGTACAAACAGCAAGGTTCCCTGATAACTGGGGAAGATGGCCCCAATCAGCAGCAGGTAAACGGGCAATCGTGCCGAACAGGACATGAATGGGTTAATTAACATGGTTAGCAACCGGTTGTTTCGGTCTTCGATGGTTCGGGTAGCCATAATGGCCGGCACGTTGCAACCAAATCCCATAATGAGCGGGATAAACGATTTACCGTGTAGCCCAATTTTATGCATCAGCTTATCCATAATAAAAACGGCTCGAGCCATGTACCCCGAATCTTCCATGAACGAAATAAACAAAAACAGGATCAGTATATTGGGCAGAAAAACAATAACGCCACCAACGCCACCAACGACCCCGTCGATAAGCAGATCTTTCAGGGAACCAGGCTGCATATAGGTAGTCAGCAGGTTCCCAATCCAGGTTACCCCGTTCTCCAACCAGGCCTGAGGATAGGCTCCCAGCTTAAAGGTGGCAGCAAACATGCACCACATAAAAAAAATAAAAATCGGAAACCCAAAGAGCCGATGGGTGATAAATCCGTCGATAATGTCGGTGGTTTTACGCTCTTCCTGCTGATTTCGGGTAAAGGTCTCGTGCAAGGCTCCACTGACAAACCCATAACGTTTTCCGGTAACCAGCGATACAATATCATCACCCGCCAAATCTTCAATACGTTTTTTCTCCTTCTCGGCAGTTTCAACCATTTCGTGGTAATTGGATGCCGTTTTAATGTAATGATCGACGTGGCTGTCTTTCTCCAACAATTTTATGGCAATAAAACGCGACGACACCCTGTCGGTAATAACATAATTCTCGGGTTGTTTCAGATGCTTCTGAATTCGTTCTATGGAGGTCTCTATTTCCGGCCCGTAATTAATATGAAGGTGTCGACTGGCAGTTTCATCATCGTTGAATACCTGTTTCACCTTTTCCATCAGGGGGCGAACGCCGGTACCTTTCGAGCCTACAGTGGGCACAATAGGCATCCCGAACAATTTTGCCAGAAGGGAATAGTCCAGCTGGTCCTGCCGCTTTTCCAATTCATCGTACATATTAAGGGCCAGAACCACTTTTACGTCCAAATCAATAAGCTGAGTGGTCAGGTAGAGGTTCCGCTCCAAATTGGAAGCATCAATCACATTCACCACCACATCGGGCATTTGATCGGTAATAAACTCGCGCACATAGCGTTCCTCCGGCGAATAAGCCGAAAGAGAATAGGTTCCGGGCAGATCGGTAAGCAGAAATTCCGTATCCCCCAAGCGGTAGCTGGCCGTTTTGGAATCAACAGTTACTCCGGAATAGTTACCGGTATGCTCGTTGGAGCGCGAAATAAAATTAAACAGACTGGTTTTTCCGGCATTTGGGTTCCCTACAAAAGCAACACTGATAGCGGTACGGGTTGAAGGGAGTATTTTTCTGTCGTATTCCAAGTGAAGGCTTTTAGTTCTCTCAGCATGCCCCGTTTGCAACGGCGGGGTAGCTTCGTGGCTTACCTCGATATGGCTGGCTTCGCTTCTTCGCAAAGATATCCGGTAACCCAGCACAGAATACTCAATAGGATCCTTTAAAGGTGCATTTTTGATCACGGTAACCGTTTTACCGGCAATAAAACCCATCTCCAACATCCGGCGCCGAAATGCACCTCGCCCACGTATCTTCTGTATTACAACTTTCTCTCCGGTCTTCGCCTGTGACAACTGCATAATATCCAAAATAAAGTGCAATTATAGCGTTCCGGCAGTTAGCTAACAATCCCTATAAATGGGGATTCGATCCTGTAAATACCGAACGCTGAAGCAATAAAAGTCACTGTAAAAAAAAACATATATTATCGGCAAATAATTGGGTTAAGAGAATGTTTTTTATATATTAGTTAATACGACAAGTGAGTAGTAATCAAAGAATCAATCCATTGAAAGCTGCGGGAAACATATTGGACTTCCTCAACGAGAGTAGCCATGTCAGACCTGGAAACATCAGTCTGCTGGAAAAACCGATTAATCCATCCACCCAGTTGGAATACTACCGTTGTGCTCAAAATCATGAGAACGATATCCGAGATGAAGAAGTCATTCAAAAAAAGGAGTTGATATTCAGCGACTCGATCAGTTTGGATGAGAAAAAGATCCTTCTGGTACAGCTGGCATCGCTAAGCCATGTAGAAGCGTACCGCACTATTGAAAAATACCTGCATAAACCCGGTATAAAACTTTATGAATGGGCCTACCTGGCATGGTTGGAAAGTAAAATGCTTTTGGAGAGCGACCTGTTGGAAGAAAGCCAGATGTTGATTACCAGTGGACTGGGTGCCAAAGGGAACAAATTGCGTTACTTCATTGTGTTCTTTACCGAGGATGGTACCAATATTACCGAACTCCAACAAAAAATTATCCGCAACGAGTTGCATTATGCGTTTAAGTGCAAAAGTGCCGAAATTGAGAACATCTCCTTTCAGGACGGATTTGCGGCCTTTACAGCAGTGGTTCCCTATCAGATTCCGGTACAGGAATTCTTCCTGAGCATTGTTCAGGAATGCAACGAATTTGGCACTTTCCTGTTCAACGACTACATTATTACCAATGTAAAAGTTCTTTCTGTAGAAGAGATTTATGATGTTCTGGCAGAAAACAATATTGTTTAAACCTATCACGTATGTTCGAGCAGGTAAACGTAGCCATACAAGTGCTTCCACAATCCGGCACAAAAGCCCCTTACGTCATTATCGACCGGATTATTCAACACATTCAACAATCGGGGCTGCGCTATCGGGTATGTCCATTCGAAACAGTTGTGGAAGGTTCTTTCGATGCCATCATGGTTTTGATTCGTGAAATACAGGAAATTGGTATCCAGGCAGGTGCACAAAAAATGCTTACCAACATCAAGATTGAAATCCATGCCTCTGGGCAAGTAAGCATCGATGATAAAATGGCCAAATACGAAAAGGGAGGCGATTGACCTCCCTTTTCGTATTTAGCAAGCGGGTATATGATACTAGTTAATTCTCGGCACGGGCTGCTTCAGCTTCCACCTGCTCCAGATCATCAAATTCTACATCAGTAAAAACACCAGTTACACCTTCTTCCTCAACCATATCGTCAATTAATTCCTGGCGATTTTCTTTGATGTAATCAATGGTACCGAGTAAGCCTTCAATAAATTTTTCAAAATCTTCCTTGTACAGGAAAATTTTGTGCTTCTCGTAAAAGAAGCGCCCATCCTTTTGGTAACGCTTTTTGCTTTCGGTAATTGTCAGATAGTAATCATTTCGGCGTGTAGCTTTCACATCGAAAAAATAGGTCCGCTTACCTGCCCGTATGGCATTGGAAAAAATCTCTTCCCGGTCGAGCATGTCGGTACCATCCTTTTTTTCTATTCCTTCTTCCATCATTAAATTGTTTTTTCGGGGTTCTACTCTTGTCAAAAATATAAAAAATATCAGAATACAAAACTTTTAGACCATAAATCTAAAATGCTGACATTCTATTTCTTATACCTCCCGGTGGAAATCCGTCTTTTTTCGATGCCCAACCCGCTGCAATTCAAAAAAAGCAATTAATTTTGCACCTCATTCATACAGGTTCTTTGCGATATGATTAGCAGGCGAATATTGAGGATAAAGATTATGCAGGCATTGTATGCCTATTTTAAACACGATGGCGAATCGACCTTGAAAAAATCGGAACAGGAACTGATCCACAGCATACACAAGGCTTTCGATCTGTATCATTATCTTTTCCTTCTGTTACTGGACGTTCAACAGTACGCCGAATCACGTATCGAACTGGCCCGTCAAAAACGGATACCCACCCCCGAAGATTTAAACCCCAATACCCGCTTTATTAACAACCGGATATTTAAGCAGCTCCGCGCTAACCAGCAATTGCTGCGCTACATCCAGAATTCGAAACTCAGCTGGGTAAATTATCCGGAACTCGTTCGCGGTTTGTACCACGATATTATAGCATCGGATGTATATAAAGAATACATGGCCGCTGAAGAAGACTCCTACCTGGCCGACAAAAATTTTCTGTGTACTCTCCTGAAAACAATCGTTGCAGCCCACGAAGCATTGTATCAGAACCTCGAGGAACAAAGCATTTACTGGAACGATGAGCCCGAATTCATTATTGGCATCATTATTAAAACCCTGAAAAAGATGCAGGAATCCGATGGCGAGGATGCGGTGCTGATGTCGCTCTACAAAAACAGCGAGGACGAAGAATTTTCCAAACGACTGATTCGCAAAGTGGTGTTAAATCACAAAGAATATCTGGAACTTATTGAGAAATTCAGTAAAAACTGGGAAGTTGACCGTATCGCTTTCCTGGATATTCTTCTGATGCAAATGGCCATTGCCGAAGCCATTGAGTTTAAATCGATTCCGGTAAAAGTTACGCTGAATGAGTACTTGGAAATTGCCAAGTATTACAGTACCGCCAAAAGCAGCATCTTCCTGAACGGAATTCTGGATAAAGCGTTCAGCCAGCTCAGGACGGATAAAAAAATTGAGAAAACCGGTCGCGGACTAATCGGCGAATTATAGTTTTGTGTTCCCGATCTTTTGTTCTTTCTTTGCAGAACATTATAGTAACATTCTCCGGAATGCTACTATTTAAGACGAACACGGCGATAATCCGTGTATAACAGAAAAACAGAATCACATTTAAAACCATTTTACAATGAGTAGTTTATTGAACTTCATTCTTATGGCTCCCGCGCAGACGCAAGGCAAGGGAGGCCAAACCAACCAAACTTCCTTTTTCATCATGATGGCTCTCATGATTGTAGTTTTCTACTTTTTCATGATCCGCCCACAAGTTAAAAAACAGAAAGAGATGCGTAACTTCCGCGACAACCTCGAGAAAGGCGATAAGGTAATTACCACCGGTGGAATTTACGGGAAAATCAATAACATTTCTGAAAACATTATCACAATGGATATCGGTAATGGCGTAACTATCAAGGTTGATAAAAATGCCATTGTTAAGGACAATACCGACCTGCAACAACAGAAATAAAAATTTACGGAGTTTAAGGTATCTTTACGATACTTTAAACTCCGTATTTTTTGAATACCAAACCGAAAAAAGCGACTATGCCCTTTCGAGTGTTGCTCCCGCGCATATGGAAATACATTCGCAGAATACGGCAAGAACATTTTGCCTTTTTCTTCTTTTTACTACTTGCCGCAGCCGCCTGGCTGGGTCAGGCCCTCAACGAAACCTACGTGGCAAGTATCGAATACCCGGTAAAATATACCAACCTTCCTCCCAACCGGATGCTTTCCCAGCCCCCGCTCGAACGACTCACCCTGCAAGTGCAAGCCGATGGTTATACCATAATTAGCAGCCGGTTGAAATACAAACGCCCGTTGAGCTACAACATCAATGCGTTTGCCTTGTATTCGCTCACGCTGGATTCCACTTCGGTATACACTCTTACCCGCTATGCCACCAACCGCCTTTCCGCCGAACTGAACCTGTCGAACAGGGACATTAAGATTTTGGATATTGACCCGGACACCCTGATTTTTAACTTCTCGAGGGTAAAAAAGAAGCGATTGCCCATTGTACCCCAACTGGCCGACAACCCAAACCTGTTCGAGAAACAATACATGCTCAGTGGATTACCTTACGCCTCACCCGACTGTGTTGAAGTAACCGGCCCCTCCTTTATTATTGATACGCTACAGTACATTCCTACCGAACCCCTTCGGCTAAGCCGACTCAACGACACGGTTGTAAAAAAAGCCGTACTGGTGGAATACAACCGGGTCAGTTACCCGTTAAGCCGTGTCAAAGTAACAGTGCCGGTTGATGAATTCACCGAGTCGGAATATCTGATACCGGTTCAGCAGCGAAATGTCCCCGATACGGTGCTGCTGAAAACCTTCCCGAAAGAGGTTAAAATAAACTACCTGGTAACCCTCTCACATTTTGATAACGTGCAACCCGAACAATTCAAGGTATGGGTAGATTACAACAGCATACAATCCAACGGAAATTCCCTGCTCCCGGTTAACATGGATCCTGTATCTAACACCATTCAAAAAGTGCGTATTGCACCCCGTAGTGTCGAATATCTAATCGAAATTACCCATGCTAAAGATCGGAATAACGGGGGGAATAGGTAGTGGTAAAACCATCATCTGTAAGGCCTTTGGGGCTTTGGGCATACCGGTTTACTATGCCGATATCCAAGCCAAACAACTTATCCATACGCACCCGGCACTCCGAACCAAACTGACAGAGGCATTTGGCCGCGATACCTTTACCAACCAAGGATACAACACCCAATATGTTGCCTCGATTGTTTTTACCCATCCGACCGAACTCCAAAAACTCAATAGCATCGTACACCCGTTCGTCAAGGCCGATCATGCCGCCTGGTTCTTGCGTCAGCAGGCTCCCTACACCCTCTACGAAGCCGCCGTACTCTTTGAAAATGGCGGAGCCAACCAAATGGATCAGGTTATTCTGGTAGATGCCCCCGAAGAGCTCCGGATCAGCCGGGTGGAGCAACGCGATGGTATGAGCCGCGAAGCCATTCTCAGCCGCATAGCCAACCAGTGGCCTGCCGACAAAAAACGAGCAATGGCCGACTGGGTGATTGAAAATAACGACAAACAATTACTTTTGCCCCAGATATTGAGCATACATAACGAACTCACCGAACAATAATGGCAAAATTTGGAAAATGGATCGGAGCCGGTCTGGGATGGACATTTGGCGGCCCCATAGGCGCAGTCATCGGATTAGGCATTGGCTGGATGTTTGATTCTGCCCAACAGACAGATCAATCAAGAGGATACAGCAACACCACCACGGGCGACTTTGCAATAAGTATGATGGTACTGCTGGCAGCGGTAATGAAAGCCGATGGCAAAGTAGTGCGCTCGGAACTCGATTACGTTAAAAATTTCCTTGCCCGGAAATTTGGCACCGACTCGGCCAACGAAGCCTTGCACATGCTGCGCGACCTGCTCAAACAAAACATACCCCTGCAGGATATTGCCACTCAAATTGGCCAACGGCTCGATTATCACTCACGTCTGGAACTGTTGCACCTGCTCTACGGAGTGGCTCTGGCCGATGGCAACCTGCATTCCGCCGAAATTCAGACCATCAACCAGATTGCCTATTTTATGGGCATTACAGCCCAGGATCAGCAATCGATCCGGAGCATGTTTACCGCATCGGCCGATAGTGCCTATAAAATTCTGGGAGTAGACCCCAACACCCCGGTTGAGGATATTAAAAAAGCATACCGAAAGCTGGCGGTGGAATACCATCCCGACAAAGTGGGCTACCTGGGCGAGGAATTCAGGAAGGATGCTGAAGAAAAATTCCAGAAAATAAATGCCGCCTACGAACAAATTAAAAAAGAGAAAGGCTTCAAATAAGCACATCATCCGCAGCTTTTCGAGCCGAACATTTTTTTCGTATGAGGCAGATTACTATTTTTGCACCTCGTTTTAACCATTAACAAAGAAACAGATCCGCTCTGACCGGGCTCCCAATCAGTTGTTCAGCCTGGAGGCTGAGCTGCCGAGCCGCAGACACGATCACAATTCGAAATCTATGAAACTAAAGGACATTCTTGCCATTTCCGGAAAAGGCGGGCTTTATAAGTTTGTATCGCAAGGCCGTAATGGAATTATTGTTGAATCCTTCGCCGATGGAAAACGTATTGCCGTTTCCTCCAGCGCTAAGGTAAGTGCCCTGAACGATATTTCCATATTTACCGAAACCGATGAAATTCCCCTGAGCAAGGTTTTGCAAAGTATTTACGACAAGGAAGAAGGCAAGGAGACCATTAGCCATAATGCATCGA
Organism: Bacteroidota bacterium; assembly: GCA_003252385.1. Lineage (GTDB taxonomy): Bacteria > Bacteroidota > Bacteroidia > Bacteroidales > UBA10428 > UBA10428. The sequence continues at coordinate 77,192 of QKEH01000009.1, forward strand.
ACGATGAACTGAAGGCATTCATGGAGTCGATTTTGCCTGAATACGACCGGAACCGGGTTTATGTATCGGACATGAAAAAACTGGTTCAATGGTACAATATTCTACAAAGCAAGAACCTGTTGCTGCCCGATGCTTCGGAAGAAACGGAATCTACTGAAAAAACAGAGGAAACCACCACCGCTCCCCAGGAATAACAAACAGGACGAAGCGTCCGCACTCTATGAATCCGATTCGGGAACAAGCCAAGCAAAAACGACGATTTCTGCCGGCCGGCCTGTGCCTAGACCACTGGAAGGCCGTGCAGCCATTTGCCGGACAGTTGCTGGAGTTGCCCATAGCCTGCGAATCGGATTTGAAAAGCTGGCTGCGTATGCGCAGTGAGTTGGAATCGGCTTTGGAGGAAGAAAAAGCCTGGCTCTATATCCATCAAAGCTGTAAAACCGATAACGAAGAAAACAGCCGGGCGTTTTCCGACTTTGTACAGAGGGTGTATGAGCCTTATGCGCTCATCCGCCACCAACTGGACGAAAAGTTACTGGCGTATTGCGAATTGAACGGCTATCCCCAGGAATACGAAATATTTATCCGCACCATACGGCAGCAGGCTGCCTTGTTTCGCGAAGAAAACACCAAAATACAGGCACAACTGGAGGTGGAAGAACAGGAATACGGAACCGTAACCGGTTCCATGACCATCACCTATCAGAACCAGGAATTGACCCTTCAGCAGGCCCAAAATCTGCTGAAGTCCCCCCAGCGGGCTACACGCCAAGAGGCTTTTGAACATATTGGGGCACGCCGAAACCAGGATGCTCTGACGCTTCACGGGCTGCTGGACCGCTTGCTGGAAAAACGCCATCAACTGGCACTTAACGCTGGTTTCGAGAACTTTCTTACCTATCGTTTTGCCCAACTGGGTCGGTTCGACTACACTGTAGCCGATTGCCATACCTTTCATAAAGCAGCTCAGGATTACGTAGTTCCCTTGTTGGACTATTTTCATACCCTGCGTAAGGAGAAATTACAACTGGACACCTTGCGCCCCTACGATCTGGATGTAGATGAAAACGGACTGGAGCCCTTAAAGCCCTTCGCCAGCATCGATGAACTGGTCAACCATACCATTGCCTGCTTTGCGGACATCGACCCCGATTTTGGCACCTTCATACAAATTATGCGCGATAATGGCTTCCTCGACCTGGAATCGCGCAAAGGCAAAGCACCGGGAGGCTATAACTATCCGTTACCGGAAAGCAATGTGCCCTTCATCTTCATGAATGCCACGCGGAATTTGCGCGATCTGGAAACCATGATGCACGAAGGCGGTCATGCCATCCATTCATTTCTGTGTAAAGATTTGGAATTTAGCTATTTTAAGGAAACACCGGCCGAAATAGCCGAAGTGGCCTCCATGGCCATGGAACTGATTTCGATGGAACACTGGGAACATTTCTTCACCCACCCTGCGGACTTAAAACGCGCCAAACTCAGCCAACTGCATGGCATAATAGAAGTAATACCCTGGGTAGCCACTATCGACAAATTTCAACATTGGCTATACACCCACCCCCAACACAACCATGAGCAACGCACCCAGGCCTGGCTGCAATTGCAAGCCGAACTGGGCAGCTCCTGTGTAAATTGGGATGGTTATGCAACGCTGCGGGAAAATCTGTGGCAAAAGCAAATTCATATCTACCAGTTTCCGCTGTACTATATTGAGTATGGCATTGCCCAACTGGGAGCATTAGGTATCTGGAGAAATTATAAAAACAACCCCAAACAGGCTGTTCAGCAATACCGCAAGGCCTTAAGTATGGGATATTCGAAAACGCTGCCGGAACTCTACCGGGAAGCAGGTATCGCTTTTAATTTCTCTGCCAACTACATTCGTGAATTGATGGCTTTTGTAAAGCACGAAATTGATGCCCTGAACACAAACGGGTGACGGCTATTTCACCACCGTTCCCTTAATGTACAACTTGGTTAGCCCATCTTCCGAATTGGTATACACCGTTATGGTTTTGCTAAAATAACCTTCCGCTTTACCATCAAAAGTTACCTGTATCTTTTCTTTGCCACCGGAAACAATCGGATGTTTGGGATAATCGGCTACGGTACAACCACACGAAACGAAGGTTTAACATCGCTAATGATCAGAGGAATCATTCCCGGATTTTTAAATCCGAACTCGGCTACCACCGGCTCACCGTAAGGCACTTCGCCCAAATCTATTTCGGTTTCGGACCATTCGATGGTTGCACTTGGGTTAAGCCCGGCAAAGGTAACCCCATGCTGAAGATGAATGATTCCAACAATTACCAATACAAACAGCTTTCTCATTTTCGTTCATTTTATACGGCTAATATACAATGGGCTGGTAATTCAACCATGGCGCCCCTGCCTAAAAAATGTTAACGAATTCCTAAAAAGAAAGTTCTACGGCAACGGTTGAATCGCCCGGTATCTGGGGAATTTTAGCATTATACAAGCTGGGATTTCCTGCTCATATTATAGCCAAAATTTATAACTTGCGGCCATGAACGAACAAGTGGTTGTAGGTATCGCGGGAAAACAAGGCCCTTTTCAGAATGTGGCAACTGCCCTGGCTGCCCTGGATTTGAGCAGTATTGCCCAAAAATCGGTATTAATAAAGCCCAACCTGGGCCGGGTGGCAGGCGTAGGCCATGGCTACAACACGCACCCCGAAGCGGTAGCCGCCGTGGTGGAGGCTATGCAAAAAGCCGGAGCCTCCAAAATTGCGATTGGCGAAAGCCCACTGGTAGGCATTAACACCATGGAGGCTTTTGAACGGGGCGGGATTACCGAAGTAGCCCAGCGGTATGGTGTGGAGCTGCTTGATTTCGACCAGCATAAACCAGTTAAAACCGAAATTCACAACGGGCGCATCCTGGAGCATACGCGAATTTGTTCACCTGTATTTGAATACGATGTTCTGGTATCGGTCCCGGTAACCAAAACACACATGCACACGGGCGTAACCTTAGGGATGAAAAACCTGAAAGGCTGCCTGTACCGGCACGAAAAAGTACGCTACCATCAGTTGGAATACCTGCATACTACCTACCCGGAAAAAACGCTCGACTCGGCCATATCCGATCTGGCCACGGTGCTCCTCCCCGACCTGACCGTAGTGGATGGTTACATTGGCATGGAGGGCCTGGGCCCTTCGGGTGGGGAACCCAAGAAATCGGATTTTGCCGTGGCATCCTGGAACCCGGTGGCTGCCGATATCTATGCCTGTGTTCTGATGGGGATTGATCCTTCAACCATCCCGCACATCAATCTGATATCGGAACGGATGAACATCAGCAATAATCCGGGCGACTACACTCCGGTACCCGCCGATTACCACCCTTTTATTTCCCCCTATAAAGCGCCGCCCAAATACATCTCCGGCGAATTTAAGGACATTGTTATCCACGATAAGGAATCGTGCAGCGCCTGCCTTTCGACACTTATGCTGTTTTTACGCCGTTTTAAGGACGATATGACTCCCTACCTGCTGGGCGATGGAAAATTCCATATTGCCATTGGCAAAGGCGTGCACGATGCACCGGAAGGCTCGGTATTTGTGGGGAACTGCTCCTGTTCTTTAAAGAAAGGCGGTATTTATGTTAAGGGCTGCCCCCCGGTTCCTACCCGCATCTACGAAGCTGTTACCGGAGAAGAACCGGAGGAAAACGAACCCGAAGTCCACTAG
>QKEH01000091.1 GCA_003252385.1 Bacteroidota bacterium
CCAATGGCCAATATGGGGCGTTTGGCGGCCAGGTATTCGAAAAGTTTACCTGGTATGATACCCATAACGTTGGGCGTATTATTTAAAGGAAGGAGCAGTACGGAGGAACTGCATAAGCGGGTAATAATTTCCTTATGTGGCACGTAGGGGATGTGCTGCACGAACGCAGTCAGGTGGTGTATCTGTATGGATTCAAACACCCGGTAGTCGACATCGCCAATCAGGACAATCTCCAGTTGTTGGCTGAGCGCCGGCTCGTTTGCAAGGAGCTTTTCGAGGCCTTTCCATAGTAATTCCGGGTTTCGGTCGCCATTCATGGAGCCCACATGAATCATGGAAAATTTTTCGGACAGGTTGGCCGCAACTCCCTCAAACTCCTCGTGGTCGTACCCATTGGTTACCACCTCGATCTTTTGGGCACCCAGATTTTTTAGTTCCCTGGCCCAGTGTCCGCTTACGGTAGTTACTAAATCGGCCGTCCGGAGTACCTTTCGCTCCAGGTACCGGTGCCTACGGTCGGCAGGTTTACTCAGGTTCAGCTGATGATAAAAATCAATGTTTGTCCAGGGATCCCGGAAATCGGCTACCCATTTCGTTCCGGTTCTCCGGGCCAGCTTCATCCCTATCAGGTGCAGGCTGTGGGGAGGCCCGGTGGTGATCATGGCATCGACCGGATTTTTTTTCAGGTAGTTGCTCAAATACTGCACCGAGGGGCGAACCCAAAAGCGGCGCGGATCGGGGATAAAGAAGTTTCCGCGAATCCAGAAGAGCAGCTTGACTTTCCAGGAGGCCTTTTTCTGTGAGGTGAGCAAACCGGCTCCTATGGTTCCTTTGTTTTTCCCCGAGCTCAGGCGTGCATACAGTTCCAGGGGCTCAAATATAGGCCGGTGGAGTACTTTAAGATCCGTGGGTACGTCTTTGAGCAGCGATTCATCTTTACGTGCTACCGAAGGATTGGAAGGGGTATAGATTACCGGTTCCCACCCGAACGATGCCATGTATTTCGACATCATCAGCCAGCGATAGATCCCTGCCCCGCTACTGGGCGGCCAGTAGTAGGTAACGATAAGCACTCTTCGCCGTGTTGGGGTCATTCCTTCATCTGGTTACAAGGCTCCTGATGGTGGCTGCTAGCAGCAGGATTTGCCGTTGGGAAATCCGTAGGCGTGGACAGCCACTGGTTTCAGTTGCCCTTTTGTAGCAATATTTACAGATTCTTCAGCACCTTGCGCATGCTCACCTTTTCTTCCATGATCTCGCGCAATTTGGCGACAGGGACCCGTTCCTGCTCCATGGTGTCGCGGTGGCGTATCGTTACGGTATTGTCCTCTTTGGTCTGATGGTCGATGGTGATGCAGAAGGGCGTTCCGATGGCATCCTGGCGGCGGTAACGGCGGCCAATGGTATCTTTTTCTTCGTACTGGCAGTTGAAATCGAACTTGAGCTCATCCATAATCTGGCGGGCCGTTTCGGGCAGTCCGTCCTTCTTGGTGAGCGGGAACACGGCCAGTTTGACGGGAGCCAGTATCGCGGGTATTTTCATCACCACGCGACCTTCGTCCTTGCCTTCCAGAGTTTCTTCGGTATACGCATTGGATACGATGGAGAGGAACATACGGTCCAGGCCGATGGAGGTTTCTACCACGTAGGGGGTATAGTTTTTATTCAATTCGGTATCGAAGTACTGGATTTTGCGCCCTGAGAATTTCTCGTGATTGCCCAGGTCGAAATCGGTACGCGAGTGGATGCCTTCCACTTCGCGAAAGCCCATGGGGTATTCAAACTGGATGTCGGCGGCAGCATTGGCATAGTGTGCCAGTTTTTCGTGATCGTGGAAGCGATACTTGGCATCGCCCATGCCCAGGGCACGGTGCCATTTAATACGTTTCTCTTTCCAGAAATGGTACCATTCCATTTCGGAGCCGGGCTGTACGAAAAACTGCATTTCCATTTGCTCGAATTCGCGCATGCGGAAAATGAATTGGCGGGCAACAATCTCGTTCCGGAAGGCCTTGCCAATTTGGGCTATGCCAAAAGGAATTTTCATGCGGCCGGTTTTTTGTACGTTCAGGAAGTTGACAAAAATTCCCTGGGCGGTTTCGGGGCGCAGGTAAATGGTACTGGCCTCATCGCTCACAGAACCCAGCTGGGTACTGAACATGAGGTTGAACTGGCGTACATCGGTCCAGTTTTTCGATCCCGACAGGGGGCACACAATTTCGGCATCTTCAATAATTTTTTTGAGATCGGCCAAATCGCTGTTTTCCAGTGCCTTTACAAAGCGGCTTTTGGTTTCATCAATTCTTTGCTGGTTGTCCAGAACCCGCTGATTGGTGGCGCGGAATTGTTTTTCGTCGAAAGCATCGCCAAAACGCTGGGCGGCTTTATCGACCTCCTTCTGTATTTTCCCTTCTAATTTTTCCAGATATTCTTCAATGAGCACATCGGCGCGGTAGCGTTTCTTGGAATCCTTGTTGTCGATCAACGGATCGTTGAAGGCACCCACGTGGCCCGAGGCTTCCCAGGTGCGCGGATGCATAAATATGGCCGCATCGATACCCACGATATTTTCATTCAGCTTGGTCATGGCATCCCACCAGTACTGCTTGATATTGTTTTTCAGTTCCACCCCAATCTGACCATAGTCGTACACGGCACTTAGTCCGTCGTATATTTCGCTCGACTGAAAAATGAAACCATATTCCTTGCAATGGGCAATAATCTTTTTAAAAATATCTTCCTGTGCCATAATTCCTTTAGATGTAATTTATAGATATCGTGAGCGCAAAAGTAATTGAAAATACGCGCCTACGCAATAATCTTTCATTCACATTCCAGCGGAGAGTTCGTCAATGTGTGGCAGGTTATGGATGGGATGCGGTCAAGAAAGGTTTTTCAGGAATCCGGCAGCAGTTTGCCCCGTCTTTGGGTAATTCGCCAAGTGCTTCCCGTTGCCGGTCTGTTCGCTGTATCACCTGGTTTTGCGGGCATGTACCTCCCACTTACAGGGTAACAGGATCCATGCTCCTGTCCGGTTCGTGCTTTTCAGTTTCGGGGGCAAAGGTTAGCCTGTAAGGGTAATTCCAATTGTTCTTTTTGAGCAGGTCGAGCACTTGTTCTTCAAAAATTTGTTTGATGATAGCTTGGGTACTGTCGGGGTAGGCTACCTCAATGCGGGTATCGCTGTCGATCCATTCCCGAATTTTGGGCAGCCTTTTTTCGTTAAATTTCTTTGCCACCGGAACGCCCATGGTTTTCAGCGCCTTGGCATTGCACTGTTGTTCGTATTGAGCTTTCATGGGGATAACCATCAGTTTTTTCCCCAGGTGCAAAGCCTCGGCAGGGGTTTCAAATCCGGCACCGGTTAGCGTGCCCGTACAGCTTTGCAGGCTTTCAATAAACCGTTCGTTTTGTATGGGCATAATGTGAATATGTCCGTAGTGCCCTTCGCTGTGGTTGTGTTTCGAAAATACCTGCCACTTCACCTCCTTGAGCCGGGAGAGGATGCGAATGATCTTTTCATCGTCGTAAGCGGGCAGGTACACCGTGTAGTGGCCCTTGTCGGTAACCTTTGCGTTCCGGATTTCCTGACGGATAACGGGGGTATAAATATGAGGCGCATAGCGGCTGAAATGAAATCCAAACTGTACGTTGGAGGGAGCGTAATTTTTCAGGATGAAACGTCCCAGCGGGTCGGGCTGCTTGGGCTGAGGCGCATTTTTATCGAGTACGGCGGCCTGGTGGCTGAGCGATATACACGGCACCTTTTTGATATAGCAGGCCCATGCCGACACGGGCTCGAAATCGTTAATCACGAAATCGTATTTTTCCACCGGTACACTCCGGATTTCGCTCATCAATTGTTTTTGATTGGCTTCCACATAGGTGTTCCACATATCCACACCCCCGTTTTTTCCAAAGATGAAGCTGAGCCCTTTGTAGCGGTAGTGTACCGGGTGGGGCAATGCTACATCGGCCTGGGAGCCCGAAAGGAGGATGTCGGTTTCGCAATAGTTGTTCAACACCGGAATAATGTCGCGGGCCCGGCTTATGTGGCCATTTCCGGTTCCCTGGATGGCATACAGCACTTTCATGGCAGGTATTTTATGGATTGAACAGGCAGATGGTTTGTCGTCATGGTATTGGGGATTCAACTTTGGAAATCGGACAGCATTTTACGGAAGATGGCCTTGTTGTCCATTTCCACCAGGGCGTGTTCATCTTCCTCCTGATCCGTTGCTTTTTGTTTCATGGTTTCATCTTCCGTATAGCGGTAGATGCGCCATTGGCTTTTGTGATATTCCAGGGCGGTGAGGTTTTCTACCCAGTCGCCGGAATTCAGGTAACGTACCGATTTGCCCTGTTCGTTGGTAATTATCCGGTCGTCGGCATGGTGGATATGGCCGCATACCACGTAATCGAAGCCTTTTTTAAGAGCCACGGTTGCGGCGGTTTCTTCAAAACTGTTGATGTATTTGACCGCCGATTTTACATTGTCCTTAATTTTTTTCGACAGCGATATTTTTCCCCGTCCCAGCAGGCGGCTCACCTGGTTCACCAATATATTTACCAGCACCAGGGCATCGTAACTGATGGCGCCCAGTTTGGCAAGCCACTTGGAGTACTGCATAATGACATCGAACACGTCGCCATGGAAAAACCAGGCTTTCCTGCCATCCAGATCGAGTTCCAGTTGGTTCACCAATTGAAAGTTCCCCATTTCAAGCCCTTCGAATTTTCGCAGGGTTTCATCGTGGTTGCCCGTGAGGTAATACACTTTCGACCCCTTGGAGGCCAGGTGCAGTATTTGTTTGATGACCCGCATGTGAGGCTTGGGCCAGTAGCGTTTGGAGAATTGCCAGAAGTCAATAATATCCCCGTTCAGGATCAGCTGCCGGGGATAAATGCTCTTCAGGTAGCGGTTCAGCTCTTTGGCATGGCACCCGTATGTACCAAGGTGTACATCCGAGAGTACTACCAGGTCAACTTTGCGTCGGTTCTTCATGTAATAAAGTAGTAAAGCGCCCCAGGTGGCTGCTATAAATCACTTGTGCAAAGTACTTGACTGAATGTAAATTGTATTTCAAACTGGTGTTAATTAATTGTTAACCAACAGATGGGTAGGGTTGTGCATATTGTTGTACCTTTTGCCTGTTAAAATTCAACCAACATGAAAGTTTATAGTACCCTATACATGGCGCTGGCGCTGGCAGCAAGTGTCCAGGCTCAAAACGATGCGTTGCACAGTGGCACCAACTATAGCAACTACTACATTACTAACGGCACTGAAAGCGGAGGCCTTAATTTGCTGAGCGATGGCGCCGGCAATGGCTCCTTCGACGGGGGCACCTACACCTACACCATTGGAGCCAATTGTGCCTTTACCTTCAATGAGTGGTATGGCGAGGAAACACACCGTTACAAGGGTTTTGTAAGTCCATCGGGCAACTACGGCATTCTGATGCCACGGGCAAATGTAGATCATGCCATGCTACTTTCTGCTTATGTGAAGCTGGGGACCGGGAAAACCAATGCCAGCTTCCAGGGCGACTATTATACCTCGTACTATCGGTATACCAGTTCGTCGAACCATTATGCCGGCTTGTTCCGTGTATATGCCGACGGGGTCGACAGTTGTATCTACCATTTTCTGTATGGAACCGGTGCTCCCGAAGTGGAGGGATTCGATTACGAGGTTTCCAGTGAAGGAAATATTACCGTATACAATCAACTTGCAGATCCGGTAATGGCAGGCGGTTTAAGTGCTGCCAACAACGTTTTTCTGTATGCCTCACAGGTGGAAGGGTTTACGGCTATCGGTTTTGGCATGGAAGTTCCCAATACCTATAACCTGGAAGCACTGGAGGGAACCTATAAGGCCATGCAGATCCGTTATTCCGATGACTATGGCGAGGAATCTACGACTTTTCTGACCCTTACCCTGTATGCGGACAGCACCGGCACCTATGCCGTAGATACCAATTCGCACGGCGAGAGCGCCACAGGCACCTTGCGCGCCGTGGGGCAAACCGATGGCGTATGGGAAATTGTTCTCGACAATAATCCGGCTCAGAATCTGTTCTGTGTGATCAATCCCGATGAGCGGGTGATGACCGGTTATTTCAACCACAACGGCAGCCCGGGTATCCTCTTTGCCATTGATAATAACACCCCGGCAACGGAACAGTTTACCGTTTCCGGTTCGGTTAGCGGAGCCAATGGGGTGGTGGTCAGCTGGAGCGGCGATGTTTCGGGGAGCGATACCCTGGATGCCGGCGAAAGCTATTCGTTCGTAATCGGTATGGGGCAGGATGTTACCCTTACCGCCAGCAAAGCGGGTTACCGTTTCACGCCCGCCAGCTATGTGCTGACCGATATTGACGACATACAGGAGAACCTCGATTTTGTGGCACATCCGATAAACGGGCTCAATGCCGATCAGGTATTGGAAGGTGGTATTTATCCCAATCCGGTGCACGACCGGTTGGTGGTTCAGGTACAATGCAGGTCAGAAATTCAGCTGCTGGATGGTTGCGGGCGACCGCTTCTGGTTACCCAGGTGGATGCAGAAATACCAAAAAGCCTCGATCTGAGCGATTTTCCGCAGGGTATGTATTTTATTCGAATACTGAACGATGGGGGAAGTACCCTGAGCAAAGTATTGAAACAGTAAGAATATTCTGAAAGGATTATTCTTGCAAG
>QKEH01000141.1 GCA_003252385.1 Bacteroidota bacterium
ACGAAGGTCTAACAGTAGAGGCTTGCTTTTTCATAGGATAATAGAACAAGCCATGAGTCGTGAACCAATTTTATCAAAGAGTGTCCTTACAAATAAGGTGTCGTAAGGGTTTTAATCATGTGGCAAGAAGTAAATACCCTAGTTCACCAAATTCAAAATACGTTGCAGTAGGTTTTTCCAGTAATCAGATCAATGCTGTTGCCGTAACAGATAATTGTTTAAAAATATTCTCTTTAAGAACATTTGATTTAATAAAGAATCTTTCCATTTATCCCGACCGGTACGAAAAGTTAGGGTTAATACCTGAATTAAACTATTTCACACCCAATGGTATCCATAAAGTTGTTTTCAGTATTGACGGGAAGAGGTTGGCCGCAATTACACTGAACGGCGATGTATTTATTTGGGATATAGTAAATGAATTTGATCAAACCGGACTCTTTTTTAGGAAGAACCATCAGATAGCATGGGATATAAGTCCGAACTTTAAATTTGTAATCTATACAAATGAGTCACTACGCAATGAAGTCGATTCTTGTTTTTATTTAAAAGATATTCAATCGGATACAACAATAGTGCAATTTAAAACGCCTAAAGCGACGTTCTTTGAAGCCTATTTTTCGAATAGTCTAAAATACATTGTAACGGTAAGTGGTAGAAGAGCCACTCAAAACGAATATAATATTTGGAATATTCAAACACATGAATGGGTAGGTAACTTACAGGGTAATGCAAAAATGATGTGGAAGCCGACTTTTGATAAAGATGAAAATTATATGGTTGGTGCGGGTGAATATGGAAAAGTTAATCTTTGGGATATCCATACAGGTAATTTACTTTTAAGTTTTCAGGAAAACAAGGTAAATGATTATCCCTATATCTTATTCTCACCAGATCAAAAATATTTGGTGTATAACTCCGAAGATAAAACTATTAAATATTGGGAAATAGCGAGTTGGATTGGCAAATAACAGTGCATAAAAAATGGATGCTAAAGTGTTAAACGGCTCAATCCGGATGCGGTTTTATACCTTGGAATTCCGTAACTGTCAACTCCGTATCTGCGCAACGTTTTTAGGTAACATTTAAACAAATCCAAAGCATATTCGATATGCTGTGGGAAGAGGTTGTCCGGGATTTTATTCTAAAAAAGTGTACGGATTCCATTTTTTTTATAAATTAGTCGGCCTTATGGATGCAATCAGCAGGCTGAATACCACGTACATACCTAACTTAACCTGTAGGTAGGGTATATAGGCCTGAGTACATTATAATGCAGAGGTGGTGAGGGTAACCGGAATTGTATTTTATAAAGGGTTACAACAAGGTTATCCTCACCCGTGCCGTAACAGGAAATGTTACCCCGGGGTTGCTGTAAAGTAAAATGCGTGTTATTTTTACGGCACTATGAAAAACTCCTATTTTGATCTGATTGATCAGAGTTACTATTTTCCGCAGGAGGGATTTGACCTACGCGATGGTTACCTGACTTTTCACGGCGTATCCCTGAAATATCTGATTGAAAAACACGGCACCCCCTTTCGTTTTATCTATCTGCCCAAAATTGGCGATCAGATCAAAAAAACCCGAAATCTCTTTAACCGGGCCATTAAAAACAATGCGTACCGGGGAAAGTACCATTTTTGCTACTGTACCAAGTGCAACCACTTTCACCATGTTATACAGGAAGCCCTGAAGCATAAGGTACACCTTGAAACTTCTTCCACCTTCGATATCGACCTGATATGGAACATGCACAAGAAGAAAAAGCTGGACAAATCGCGTGTGATCATTCACAACGGATACAAAAGTCCGGAGTATTTGGAAAAAATTATTCAGTTGCAGGAAGAAGGCTTTAAAAATTCCATTGTCGTCCTGGACAGCACCAGGGAGCTGGATCGTCTCTTATTGTTGCCCACCAAATACAAATTGAAAATTGGCTTGCGCATGGCCATTAACGAAGAGGCCCAGTCGGCGTATTACACGTCGCGTCTTGGAATTCCTCACGATGAAATTGTGGATTTCTACAAAGAGAAGATTCGCGACAACGAGCGGTTGGAATTGAAGATGCTTCACTTTTTTGTGGATTCCGGTATTAAGGACACCCTGTACTATTGGGGCGAATTTAAGCGGGCGCTCCAGCTGTACATTCAGCTGAAAAGGGAAAGTGCACAGCTGGAATCCTTTAACCTGGGGGGTGGTTTTCCCATACGCAACCATCTGGGGTTCGAGTACAATTACGAGTACATGATCAACGAAATAATAACCAATATTAAGGACGCCTGTACCCAGGAAGATGTGCAGGAACCCGATATTTATACGGAGTTTGGCAAATATACCGTGGGCGAAGCCGGAGCCATCATTTTTAAAGTATTGGAACAAAAACAGCAAAACGACAACGAAAACTGGTACATTGTAAATAACAGTTTGATGAATACCATCCCCGATGCCTGGGGGCTTCATGAAAAATTCATTCTGCTGCCCGTAAATAAGTGGCAGAATGAGTATGGCAGAGCCAGTATCGGGGGTATCAGCTGCGACCATTCCGATTACTACAATTCGGAAGACCTGAATCAGGAAATATTGCTTCCCCGTTACGACGAAAACGATAGCGAACCCCTGTATCTGGGTTTCTTTCATACCGGAGCCTACCAAGACTCCATCAGCGGTTACGGTGGTATCAAGCACTGTTTGATACCCTCACCGAAACACGTGATTATTGATCGCGATGATAAAGGGAATATAGTAGATTATGTTTATCGTGAAGAGCAATCGGTGCGCGATATGCTGAACATATTGGGATACGAACACGATTGGCATCCAGAGGGTTAATCGTTTTTAACCCGGGAATTGGAGCAGAGTATTCGGAATCACATCTTGCAGGTAGTTGTTTAGATGCTGACGTTCGAAGTCCTGACGGCTCCAGGGTACACCAAAGGTAAGTAAAGCATTTTCCCGGGGGTAAAACAACGGAATCGGAAATTCGAATCCCCCCATCCGAACCGGTAGTTTTTTAAGTTCGTACTCGTCGCCCTCGTAAAAGAGCAACTTTTCCCAGTCTCTTGGTTGTAAATCCGAAAGCACCATACCTTCCGTACAGGCGCAGGGAAAGGGCTTAAGAACCGGGTAGGTGCTTTGCACGCTGCCATACCTTACGGTGAAGGGGCAATACCCAGCCAGACTGGCCTTTTCAGTGCGCACTACATGCCCCAGTAACATCTCCCGGAGTTCAGCAAACATTAATGTGCCGTATACAAAAAGCCGATGTTCATAACTGTCCATCCCTGCAATTCCGGGTTCAGTTGGGCTCATTTCTTCCATGGGTTTACAGGTTAACCGTATTGCAGCCCAAAATGGATAAAACTCCTTTTTCGTGCTGCATTCTAAGTCAAAAGAAACTATTTTTGTAGCAAATATCAAGCAAATAATACGACCTAATAAAAAAGCGAATGTCGAAAGTTTTAATTATTGGAGCAGGTGGTGTGGGCAGTGTAGTGGCTCAGAAATGTGCTGCCAATCCCGATGTGTTTACTGAAATTCTGCTGGCCAGCAGAACCTTGTCAAAATGCGATGCCATTGCTGCCCGCAGCAAGGGAACGAAGATACAAACCGCAAAGGTGGATGCCGATCAGGTGCCCGAATTGGTAAAGCTGATACGTTCTTTTCAGCCCGATTTGGTCATCAACGTAGCCTTGCCCTATCAGGATCTGACCATAATGGATGCCTGTCTGGAAACCGGGGTCAGCTATTTGGATACCGCCAACTACGAGCCCAAGGACGAAGCGAAGTTTGAGTACAGCTGGCAGTGGGCCTATAAGGAACGTTTCAGGGAGCGCGGTATCACGGCCATATTGGGCTGTGGTTTCGATCCCGGGGTAACCAGTATTTATACCGCTTACGCTGCAAAGCACCATTTCGATGAAATACAGTATCTGGATATAGTGGATTGCAATGCCGGAGACCATGGCAAAGCGTTTGCCACCAATTTCAACCCCGAGATTAACATTCGCGAGGTAACCCAAAACGGTCGTTACTGGGAGAATGGAAAATGGGTGGAAACCCGGCCTCATGAAATTAAAAAAGCACTGAACTATCCCAATATTGGCCCCAAGAATTCCTATGTAATTTACCACGAGGAACTGGAGTCGCTGGTGAAAAATTTCCCCACCCTGAAAAGAGCCCGTTTCTGGATGACCTTCGGCGATGAGTACCTGACCCATTTGCGGGTAATCCAGAATATTGGCATGGCCAGCATTGAGCCCATAATGTACAAAGGCGTGGAGATTATTCCCCTGCAATTTCTGAAAGAAACCCTTCCCAATCCCGGCGACCTGGGCGAAAACTATACAGGCGAAACCAGCATTGGCTGCCGCATACGGGGGTTGAAGAACGGCAAGGAACAAACCTATTACATTTGGAACAACTGCAGCCACCAGGCAGCGTACGATGAAACCGGTATGCAGGGCGTATCCTATACCACCGGTGTACCGGCCATGTTGGGCGCCATGATGTACCTTACCGGCAAATGGAAAAAGCCCGGGGTATTTAATGTGGAAGAGTTTGACCCGGATCCGTTTATGGCACTCATTGGCAAGCACGGTTTGCCGTGGCAGGAAGAAATTAACGGAGATATAGAACTGTAACGAAAACTTTTTTGGTTGACATTGGGAGTGCTGCACTATACAAATGCAGCACTCCCGTTTTTCTATCTAGCATTAGCACGTCACGAATGGACTATCAACAACTTCCTTCACCGGCCTTTGTACTCGATGAAAGCCGGTTACAAAAAAACCTCGAACTTATTTCCCATGTGCAAAGCGAAACCGGTGTAGAGATTCTGCTGGCCTTTAAAGGATTTGCCATGTGGAGTACCTTTCCGCTGGTGCGCGAATACATTCGCACGGCCACGGCAAGTTCGTTGAACGAAGCCCGCTTGTGTTTTGAACAGCTGCACGAGCGTGCTCATGTGTATGCTCCGGCCTATGGTAGCGATGAGTTGGACGGATTATTGCCTTTAAGCAGTCACATAACTTTTAATTCACTATCCCAGTTCGAACGTTTTTATCCCCGGGTAAAAGCATCGGGGATGGACATATCCTGTGGCTTGCGTGTTAACCCCGAATACAGCGATGTAACCACTGATTTATACAACCCGGCATCGCCCCAGTCGCGCCTGGGGGTGCTCCACGATGCCCTGCCTGCTACCTTACCCGAAGGCATTGAGGGCTTGCACTTTCACGTACTTTGCGAGTCCGATTCCACGAGCCTGGAGCGTACCTTGCACGCCTTCGAAAAGCGTTTTGGAAAGTATTTGCCGCACATGAAATGGGTGAATTTTGGAGGCGGCCACCTGATGACGCGCAAGGGGTACGATGTGGCCCATTTGATGAAGCTGTTGCAGCAATTTAAAACGAAGTATCCGCTGGAAGTTTTTCTGGAACCGGGTAGTGCCTTTGCCTGGGATACCGGGGTACTGGTGTCGGAAGTGTTGGATATTGTACAAAGCCGCGGAGTGCGCACCGCCATTCTGAATGTATCGTTTACGGCACACATGCCCGATACGCTCGAAATGCCTTACCGTCCTCGTATTGTGGGCGCGAAGGAACCCGGACGCAACAGCCGGCACCTCTACCGACTGGGAGGCTGTAGCTGCCTGGCCGGCGATTTCATGGAATGCTATGATTTTGGCCGTGAGCTGAAGGTGGGCGATCGGGTGGTGTTTGAAGATATGATTCACTACACCATGGTGAAAACCACCATGTTCAACGGGGTGCATCACCCCGATATAGCCATCTGGCGCCGCAATGGCCAGCTGGATGTGGTTCGTCGTTTTGATTATTCGGATTACAGCGGGCGTTTGTCCTAGTGTTCGGTTTTTCTCCTTCCAACAATCCACATTCCATACCGGGTGCACGTTGGTGTCCTGACCGGAACCGACCCATTGTGGGGGGTATATGTGCCACCCATACCATCGGAGGTACTAATATGGTCGTTACCATTGATTCCTTCTGTGCATCCAATCCCTGGTGTCAATTTACCTTTATCAAAAGTATTTGGTAGTCTCTATCGAATTACTTTTTAAATTTAAAACCATGGTATAAAAAAGTGAAGGAATCTTTTTTCATGTCGATTTTTATGGTTACAATTGAATAATGTCAAATTGGGCAAATCATTCATTAAACCCTTGACCATTTATCTGGTATTTGACGAATTTCTCTTAGTTGATCATTAGGCATTCAGGACAGACCGTGTGCTAAGGTGTTAATAATCAAATCTACTTGCTAGGCCATGTTAACCCAGAACTCAATTATTAATCTCTGTAATGTGATTGTGATAATCACATTTTTGTTCTTAGCCCTGTATACCTTTTTAATGGACATACACCGGCATGCATCCATTGGACGATATTATTTCCATTTTGGGATTTTTTTGACGTCACATGCCGGCATTATTTTTTTTTCAAGTCCGCTGAGTCATCTGGTTGGGGTCTCAATCCGTTGGGCATCATTTGGACATAGTATGTCCATACTGAGAGACTGTCTAAAATTCGAGTTTAAGCTGTTAAAAACTATTGGCCCACCACATTGAAAAGTCTTGTTTCTTAGAGATATAACCAATACTTCTAAAAAATGAGGCGATATCCAAGTGATCTGACCAATAGTAGATGGCAATTTA